>JAYRVL010000209.1:0-23601 GCA_041918575.1 Anaerolineae bacterium
AACCTGGTCGCCCACGCGGAGTGTGATCTCGTCGCCCACGTTGATCTCCGAGAGGCGGCGGACGACCATGCCCCTGAAGTTGGTGTGCCCGGACAGCACCACATTGCCCACATCGCCCGGTTGCGCAGAGTTTTCGTGCCAGCCGGCCGCGAAATCAGCCACTTCCCATTCCAGCGTGGTCTGACCGTTGCGGGTGACTGGATTCCAGCCGAGGGGAACGACCGCGGCGTCCACGCCAATGCTGGGCATGCGCAGCCGCGTGGGGATGCCCGGACGGCTGACGGTGGGCGTGGGTCGAGGCGTCTGGGTTGGGGTTGCGGTGGGAGTATTCAGAGCGCCGTGCAGGATGTCGTCACCGATGGCGGTGGGCGGGGGCTGCGGTGAAGCCAGGCGCGCCGACGTGGGTGTGGGCGCGGCGGTGGGCGTGTCTACAGGCAGCGCCGCGTCACTGGCCGGGCCGCGGTTGTCCGGCAGCAGCAGGCCGGGCGCTTCCAGGCCGGCTGCGGCCAGGGTCGGATCGGCCGGGCCGGTCGGCAAAGGCGGCGGCAGCAGGTTGCCCTGCGCGTAGTTCCAGCCGGCCAAACCCAGGAGCAGCACGCCAACCAGCATCAACAGGGCGCCAAGTCCCTGCAGACCGGGCATCTTCAGTCTCATGCCCCATCTCCTGCGGCCGGCGTGTCGGCGTAGACGCCGCGGTAGGCGGGCGGCAGCAGGCTCGCCAGACGGCGCATGATTTGCTCGGTGTAGACGGCCAGTTCGGCGCTGCGGGCATGAGCGGCCTCCGCCGGCAGGCTGAAAGGCTTGCCAACCACTAAACGCACGCGCGAGCGGCGTAGGTGCGCCAGCTCTGACCAAATCTTCTCCTGACCCCACGCCGCCACCGGCACGATCGGCGCGCCGCTGCGGGCAACCAGGTAAGCCGTACCGTCGTGTCCCTTTTGCAGGGCGCCGGTTTTGCTGCGCGTTCCTTCCGGCGCAATCGCCAGCATCTCCCCGCGGGCCACGGCGTCCAGCGCCGCGCGCAGCGCCTTACGATCCACCTCGCCGCGCGCCACCCAAATGGCGTTGGCAAAGGTGCGTAAGAGCCAGCCCAGGAACGAAAGACGACGGTTGTGCTTGTCGGCTGCGAACACCGTGACCTGTCGCGGAAGGATGGAAAAAACCGCCGCTCCATCCATCGTATCCAGGTGGTTCGATACCAGCACGGCCGGGCCGCTGAGGGGGATGTTCTCTACGCCTTCAGCCTCGAAGTCGCTCACCAGCCAAAGCAAAAAACGGACGAAGCTGAGCATCAGGCGATAACCGAGGGGAAAGGTAGGTGAAGAAGAGACTGCTTGATCGTTCATGGTCCTCGTCCGCGTCATTGAGTTCTCATCCGAACTGCCTCATGAGCCATTCCGCCGCGCCTGTGGTATAATCTCATAGCGAACCACAGGGCCGGCCGCCGGCGTTAAATCAATCTCGAACTCGGTATGACCGCCGCGAGGGATGACGTTGTGCTCCGGCTCGGCACGGCGCACGCCAACCACCCGCCCCGCGGCGTCGTAGAGCGTGATCACCAGGGACACCTGCACGGCGTCTTCGGGACCGACATTGAACACCTGGCCGCTGACCTGGTACGTGCCAAAATTGGCGCCGCTGCCAGTCTCGGCGCGTACTTCCAGGTCACGATAATAGCTGCCAAGATAGGCCGGCGCGGCTTTCAGGGCCTCGACCTGGTAGTTGGCAAACGCCGCCGGCGCCGAGGGAAAAAGCAGAGCAAACGGCGCCTGACCGTTGACTTCGATGAAGTCCGTGAGCGGCGCGCCCTGCACCTGGCTCAAGATCTGGTTGTCCGCATTGAGCAGACTGATGGACAAATACACGCCTTCCAGGGCCGCATCGGCGCCGTTGACCACGTTGCCAAAGCACCACAGCCCACCGAGGGGCGTTTCGGCAAAAAACAGACTCGCAATCGTAAAGGGCAGCGGGGTGGCCGTGGGGGTGGGTTCCACGCCGGCCGCCGCGACATCGTCCGAGGTTGGGATTATCAGCTCCTGGCCGACACGCAGGCTGCGCGGGTCGAGAATACCGTTGCTCTCTTGCAGCGCCGCCACGCTGACGCCGAAACGGTTCGCGATGGCCAGCAGAGTATCGCCGCTGCGGATCGTGTAGATGACCGGCGTGGGCGTCACCGTAGGCGTCGCGGTAGGCTCCGGGGTGTAAGGCGCGGGTGTTGAGGTTGGGCGTGTGGTAGCCGCGGCGGTGGTGATCGCGGTGGATGTGGCCGGCGGCGGGGTGACCGTGGGGCGGGTCATCACCTGGCCGCAGGCGCCCAGAATCACCAATAGCCCAATCACCACGGCTCCCTGGCCGCAGGTTTTGCACGGATGGTTCTGGCGACTTGATCGGAACAGCCTGCACACTGACGACATGGCGCCATTATAGATGGAAAACGCCAAATCCCAAATCCTGGCCAGCCAGGTTCGTGTCGAAAACGATGTCGCAACGAAAGGACGACTCATGCCCGTCAAGACGCAATTCATCAGCAGCTTGCAGCCCGGCGCGACGGTGCTCGACTTCTTCCTGGTCAGGCGCAGTCGGCTGCGTCCCTTCAAAGACCCTAACGCCGGCTCGTTCCTCTCCCTGCTCCTCAGCGACCGCACCGGCGAGATCGGCGCGCAGGTGTGGGACCGGGCCGAGGAACTGGCAGACCTCATCAGCCCCGGCATCGTGGTCAAGGTGCAAGGCCGGGTGCGCCGCTACCAACAACGAACCTACCTGGCAATTCGGCAGATTCGCCCGGCGTGGCCACATGAGATCGCGCCGACCGATTACGATCTCTCCGGCGCCGCGCCGGCCGCTGAGCGTAACGTAGAAGCGCTGCTGGGCGTCTTACGCGATGCGATCCGCACCGTCGGGAATCTCGATCTGCAGCGCCTGCTCGACAGCATTTTTGGCGACGCCGATTTCCTGACCGATTTTTGCCAGGCGCGCGCCAGCCCCCTGCACCATGCCTACGCCGGCGGATTGCTCGAACACACGGTGGAAATGCTGGTGTTCTCCCGCCCCCTGCTGGCGCTGTTTCCGGCCGTGGATGGCGACCTGCTCACAGCCGCCATCCTGCTGCACGACGTGGGCCGGGTGCTCGAAGCCGCTGTCAGCGACTATGCGAGCCGCCTGCCGGCCACGCACCTGGTCGGTCATCAGGCGCTTGGCGATGCCTGGCTGGTCGAACGCATCGCGCAGATTCCGGACTTTGCGCCTGATCTGGCGCTGCGCCTGCGCCACTGCGTCCTGAGCCACCACGGTTACGCCGGAACGCCCGGCCCCGCCACCCTGGAGGCGTTGGCGTTGGCCCGTTTGAACAACTTGAGCGCCGAACTGAGCGAGGCCACGCAGGCCGCGCAGCAGGCGCAGCGGCATCACATCGCCTGGACGAGCGATCTGATCGCGACACGCGGCCCGCTCTACGTGGGCCAGGAATCGTCCTGACCATACTCGTGTGACTGAAAAAGCAAAGGAGTGTCGTTGTATGTCCAAGATGTTTCGTTCACTCATCGTTCTGGTAATCCTGGGCACGCTGCTGATTGGCGTTCTGCCCGCCAGCGGCGCGCCGCCCGCGCCCGACAGCCTGAGACAGGCCGCCCGCGGCGCGCTGACTGTGACGCGCGACCTGGGCACAGGCGCGGTGACGTTCGTCCGCAGTGAAGGCGGCCTTGCCAGCGGGCTACAGGCCGACGCGCTGGCAGACGACCCGGCCGGCGCAGCCCGCGCGTTCCTGGCGCAGCATGAAGCGGCCCTGGCCATGCCCGGCGTCGGCCAGCAGTTGGCGCTGAGCGCGGTCGAGCGCGACGCCCTGGGCATGACCCATGTGCGCATGCAGCAGGTGGCGCGAGGCGTGCCGGTGTTCGGCGCCGAAGTGTTCGTTCACTTCGCGGCCGACGGTCAGACGGTCAGCGCGGTCAACGGGCATTTCGTGCCCGGCCTGGCAGTCAATACCAAACCGGGCCTGAGCGCCGAGGCCGCGCTGGCGCTGGCGCGTTCGATTGATCCGCAGGCCGTCGCATGGGCTGCGCCGGCGCTGCGCATCTACAGTTCCGTCATTGACCCCGCGGTCAGCGGCCATCACCTGGCCTGGCTGGTGCGCCTTTATAATGAAAGAACACCCGCTCGCTTCCTCTACGTGCTCGATGCACACAGCGGCGCAGTGCTGACCTCCTACAACGAGCTGGACACCGCGCGCAATCGCCTGATCTACACCGCTAACCATTCGCAGTCGCTGCCGGGCGTCCTGGTGCGCAGCGAAGGCGGCGCGGCCACCGGCGATGACGACGCCGATCACGCCTACCAGTACTTGGGCGACACCTACAACTACTTCTTCACCTCCTTTGGCCGCGACAGCTACGATGGCGCGGGCGCAGCCATGAAGGCCACCGTTCATTACGGCAACAACTACCAAAACGCCTTCTGGAACGGCACGCAGATGGTCTTCGGCGATGGTTTCCCCATTGACGATGTCACCGCGCACGAAATGACGCACGCCGTGACCGAAAACGAAGCCAACCTGGTCTATCAGAACCAGTCGGGCGCGCTCAACGAGTCGTTTTCCGACATCTTCGGCGAGATCATTGACATGACCAACGGCGCCGGCAACGACACGCCGCCCGTGGCCTGGCTGATGGGCGAGGATTTGCCCGGCATTGGCGCCATCCGCAGCATGGCCGACCCCACCATCTACGGCGACCCTGACCGGGTTTCCAGCTACAACTGCACCACCTCGGACAACGGCGGCGTGCATACCAACAGCGGCATCCCCAATAAGGCCGCCTACCTCATGGCCGCGGGCGGTACGTTCAACGGCCATACCATCACCGGCATCGGTCTGGACAAGATGGGCCGCGTGCAGTACCGGGCGCTCAGCGAATACCTGACCCAGGCGTCCACGTTCCTGGATGACCTCAACGCGCTGAATCAGTCGTGCCAGGATTTGATCGGCAGCCACGGCATCACCAGCGCGGACTGCACGCAGGTCAGTGAGGCACTGTTGGCGGTGGAGATGAACACCGCCGTGCCTTGCACGGGCGGCGGCTGCGCGGTGCAGACGACTGTAGCGGACGAGGCCGCGTTCAAGTCGCCGGGCGAGGCCATCCACACCGCGCTCGTCATGTACCGCGCGCGCGAACAGGTGATGCGCGGCGCGCCGGCCGGCGATCACCTGATTGGCCTGTACTACGAGCATTCGGGGACCATGGCCCGCATCCTGGCGCAAGACCCCGCCCTGCGACATCACATGGCCGCGTTCCTGGCCGCAGTCGCGCCAGGCCTGGATGCGCTGGCCGGCCGTCAGGAGAACGCCAGCCGTCTGACCATTTCACCGGCCGCGCTGGAGCATCTGCAGGCCGTTCTCAGCGGCTTCGAGCAGGCCGATCCCGCCAGCCCGCTGGCCGCGACGGTTCGCCAGGAACGTCAGCGCTTTGATCTCGACAAGCTGGCGAATCAGTCATTCACCGCCGCCTGGGACAGCCTCAACCAACAAATGCAGACCGCCCGCTGACTACCAGGAAGGAATCTGTCATGACCATTCGACTCATGCGCTACCTCAGGATCTCGCCCTTGCTCTTGATGACCGCCACGCTGCTGCTCTTGCTGTTGGCGTTCGGCGGCGCGTTGGCCAGCTCGCCCAGCGTGCGCGTCGCGCCCGATTCCTACGAAGGCGTCGCCATCAGCGGCAGCCAGGCCAGCGCGCTCATCGGCGCGGATGTCAACGATCTGTTCGTTTTCGTCTACCACACCGCCGCCGCCACCTGGGCCATGGCGCCGTTTCAGGTAGATGAAGTGGATGCTACCGGCTATTTCACCAACACCGATGAAATTCCCACCTTCGACGCCAACGACGAGATCGCGTTCATGGTGCGCGACCTGGGCGATCAAGCCCCGGCCTGGGCGTGGCCATCCACCAGCGACCGCCTGAGCCTGCCGCGGGTGGAGATCAAAATTGCCGATCCGGCCGCCCCCGCCAACGCCGGCTTTGCCTACATCGTGCGCAGCCAGGACGCCCTGGCGCTGTCGCCCACCGATTACGTGGCCTGGGTGGCCGCAGACAAGACCTTCGATTCGCCCGCGTACCTGGCCGGCCTGTCGCCGCTGACGCCCGGCAGCAGCGGCTGGCATCCGGGGTTGGAAAAGCTGCGCATCAAGAACTACACGCCATCGCCGCAGGACATCCTGGATCGCACTCACCTGCGCATCGGCATCAAACCGCGCTTCCTGGGCTTCTGCCTGCCCACGCAGTACCTGTGCGAAGAAGACCTGGCGCAGTACCTGCCGCCCGACTTCGATCTGACGCCAACCAAAGATGGCGCGGTGCGCGTCGTGGGCGGCGGCCCGCTGACCCCCACCCTGATCTACCGCGATAGTCTGTATGTCTCGTCCAGCTTGGATCTGGCTACGCTGGCCGGTGATCCCAACGTGTGCAGCATCGCCTACATGCGGGTGACGTTCGACCTGCGCGACCCCAACCTGAGCGCGTTTGCGCCTGCCACCTACTATGACGCGGCCGGCAGCACTGACGAAATCAACGGTGTTGCGCCGGGCGCGGCCATCGGCGGCGCGCCGCGCAGTTGGGTGCAATACAGCGGCAGCCAGGGCAGCATCGTCGTGTTGGACAGCCTGACTTCGTCCGGCGGCGCGGCTGCGCACTACTACCGGGACAGCAGCAGCGCCGGCAACTGTACCGAAGGCGCGGACCCCGGTTCCAGCGGCTCCTACGGCGAATCGGGTACAGAGATCACCAACCCCACCGGCCTGCTAAACATCGTCTTTGCCGGCGTCATGCAGCCGCCGGCCGTCGGCCCCATCGGCGCGCCGATTCGCAGCAACCTGGACAATCCGCTGCAAGAGACCGCCAGCGCACAGTATCTGTGCAGCGTAGCGGACCTCGACGGCAACCACGTGGTGGACGTGGGCGGCGACATCGGGCCGGCCGCGGCGGCCTGGTCATGCCAGAGCGGCGACGCCTGCTACCTGCCCGCGGCCGATACCAATCAAGATGGCGCGGTGGACATTGATGACGTGCAGCTCGTCAGCGCCTGTTTCGGCGCGGCCTTGCCTTGACAGAACGGCCAACTCTTGCTAAAATCGGGCCTGCAACTGCATAGGCAGCGATGACGGAGACGAGTAGCCTGAATTGTGACCCGCAGAGAGTCGCCGGGTGGTGTGAGGCGATGGCGCAATCATGGCGAAAAGCCCTCCCAGGCTCTCATCAGAAATGGCCGACCGTGAGGCGACCAGAGTACGCCTGAGCGGAACGGCCCACGTTAGCGGGCCAGCATCGGGCAACTGATGCGCAGAGGCTGCGCAGCGGCGCGGCAAATCCAGGTGGCGCCACAAAAACGCGCACCTCGTCCTGGCAGGACGGGGGGCGCGTCCTTTTTGTGCGGGAGGCGAAACATGTTGGACATCAAATTCATTCGGGAGAACCTGGGCATGGTCGAACAGGCCATGCACGACTTGCAGGCGCTCGACGCGCCAGTGGAAACGGCGGTGGCGCTGGATGACGAGCGCCGCGCGATTCTGATCGAACTGGAAGACTTGCGCGCGCGGCGCAACACCGACAGCCGGCGCATTGGCCAACTGCTGCGCGAAGGGCAGGCGGAGGCGGCCGCGGCGCTCAAGGCCGAGCTGGCGGACCTGCCCCATCGCATCGAAGGACTGGAGCAGCGCCTGGCGCGGGTCGAGCCGGCGCTGCGCGATGCGCTGCTGCGCATCCCCAACCTGCCGCTGCCCCAGGTTCCTGTGGGCAAAGATGACAGCGAGAACATCGTCACCCGGCTCGAAGGCCGGCCGCGCGCATTCGATTTCAGCCCGCGGCCACACTGGGAAATCGGCGAGGCGCTGGGTATTCTCGATTTCGAGCGCGGGGTTAAGCTGGCCGGCTCGCGCTTCTACGTGCTGAAGGGCTTGGGCGCCCGTTTGCAGCGCGCGTTGATTAGCTGGATGCTCGACGTTCACATCCTGGAGCACGGCTACACGGAAATCTACCCGCCCTACGTGGTCAAGGCCGAATGCCTGGTGGGCACGGGCAACCTGCCCAAGTTTGCCGACAATCTTTATCACGACGCGGAAGAGGACTTTTGGCTGATTCCCACCGCGGAAGTGCCGGTGACGAACCTGTATCGCGATGAAATTTTAGCGCCCGGCGCGCTGCCCATCTACCATGTGGCCTACACCCCCTGCTTCCGCCGTGAGAAGATGAGCGCCGGACGCGATGTGCGCGGCATCAAGCGCGGGCATCAGTTCGACAAGGTCGAAATGGTCAAATTTGTCGAGCCGGAACAGGGCGAGGCGGAGTTGGAGAAACTGATTGACAATGCCGAAGACATTGCGCGGCGTCTGCAGATTCCGCACCGTATCATCCAGATGTGTACGGGCGATCTGGCCTTCTCGGCAGCTGCCAAGTATGATGTCGAGATGTGGGCGCCGGGCGTCAACGAGTGGCTGGAGGTCAGCTCTTGCTCCCTCTTCACCGATTTCCAGGCGCGGCGGGCCAACATCCGCTACCGACCAGACGCTAACAGCAAACCACGACACGTCTTCACCCTGAACGGGTCGGGTCTGGCGCTGCCGCGTGTCATGATTGCCGTGCTCGAAAACTATCAGCAGGCCGATGGCTCGGTCGTCGTGCCGGAGGCTCTGCGGCCGTACATGGGTGGCGCCGAGGTGTTGCGCCGCCCATAGACTGCTGAACGGCCAGATTTTTTGACAGTCATCCCTGCCAATGGTATACTGGCTGCGCTTGACGTGAGGTGTCAGGAGGGATGGCCGAGCGGTTGATGGCGGCGGTCTTGAAAACCGTTGTGGCGCTCCGCGTCACCGGGGGTTCGAATCCCTCTCCCTCCGCCAGTACGGGGAGGTCGCATAGGTTTGTCTAGTTCGCCCGCCTGCTTTGTGTGTACACCCGCAAGGGTGTCGCGGGTTCAAATCCCGCCCTCCCCGCCATAGAAAGAGCCAGCCTGGATCAGGTTGGCTCTTTTGCTTTGGCCCGGCGACTGCGAGTCGCTGCAACCATCGCGAAGCCCACCTGCGTGGGCTGTGATGCATCCTCATCGCCCGGCGACTGCAAGTCGCTGCAACCATCGCGAAGCCCACCTGCGTGGGCTGTGATGCACCCTCATGGTTGACCTTCTTTGATGTTCTTTGACCGGTGGCGCGCTTCGTGCTACAATGTAGCATATGTCTGACAAGATTACAAGCAACGAGGTCAATTGATTATGTCAAAAGATCCTTCACAAACCACGGTGACGGAGATTCAGCGGCGCGTGGCCGCGCAGTGGGAACCGATCAGCACCTTCTTCCGTGAGCTGTGCGCCATTCCGAGCATGGCCGGCCAGATCGAGGCGGTTGGCAAACGCATGGCCCAAGAGATGGAGAGCCTGGGCTACGATGAGGTGCGTTTCGATAAGATGGGCAATATCATGGGGCGCATCGGCAGCGGCCCGCGCGTCATCGTCTATGACACCCACATTGACACGGTGGGCATTGCCGATCCTGACGCCTGGAAATGGGATCCTTTCCAGGGCAAAATTGAAGACGGCGTCCTCTTCGCCCGCGGCGCCGGCGACGAAAAAGGCTCGGCGCCCGGTATGGTCTATGGCCTGGCCCTGGCCCGCGACCTGGGCCTGCTGGACGGATTTACCTGCTATGTGTTCGGCAACATGGAAGAGGACTGCGATGGCATTGCCCCCAATACCTTCGTCGAAATTGATCCGCAGGTGCGCCCCGATTTTGTCGTCATCGGCGAACCAACCAGGATGAAGGTCTATCGCGGACACAAAGGCCGCGTGGAGATGAAGGTGGTGGCCAAGGGGCGCAGCGCGCACGCCGCGTCCAATCACCTGGGCGACAACGCCATTTACAAACTGCTGCCGGTCATCGCTGCCATCCGGGACATGGAACCGCAGTTGGGCGACGACCCTTTCCTGGGGCATGGCAAGATCACGGTTTCAGACATCCGGGCGCAGACGGCCAGCCTGAACGCGGTGCCCGACGAGGCAACGATCTTCATTGATCGCCGCGTCACCTTTGGCGAGTCCAAAGACGAAGCCATCGAGCAGGTGCGGCGCTTGATTCCGGCTGCAAACCAGGCGGCCGGCGACATCAAGGTCGAAATGCTGTTCTACGACATCCCAAGTTACACCGGCTTTGTTTTTCCCGTGGACAAGTATTACCCGGCCTGGGCGTTGGATGAAAATCACGCGCTGGTGCAGGCCGGCCAGGCGGCGCGCACAGCCCTGGGACTGCCCGCTGCGTCCACCGGCAAGTGGGACTTCAGCACCAACGGCACCTACTGGATGGGAAAGGCCAATATCCCAAGCATCGGCTTCGGCCCCGGTGATGAAACCACCGCACACACCGTCAACGACAGCAACAGCCAGGATGACGTGGTCAAGGCCACGGAATTCTACGCCTTACTGCCAATGCTGCTATAATACAACACGCACAAGTCTTGTAAAACGTGAACGAGTATGCACATGCAGCCAGGCGTCAACTTCCGCGACTACAAACATGAGGGGCACAACTGGATTACGCTGGCAACCGGAGAGTTCTATCCAGACATCTTGCAAGATGCCTGCACTTTGTATGCACCGGTCCTAACGCTGTTTGGACAAATTCTCAGGTCTTCGGAATCATCTGCCAGGCTCTTGATGTCCATCTCGGAAGTGCCAGATGGATGGATGCGTGTCCAACTGGCTCGCGTGTTTCGCAAATACGTCAGCCCCCAGACGCCGGTGGAGATGCTCAAGAAAAAGACCAGGGCGTCAGAAATCTGTGATCGGTTCGGCAAAGGGTTTCGCCCGATCCAGGAGGTTCAGGCAGCCTTCGACAGTCGCCCTTTTCCGGACGAAGCCCTATGTGCCCTGCTCTGGGAATACAAGGATCGCGGCAAGAAAGGCTACGATCTCACCGAACGAATCTTTGCCCTTTTCCGCTCCACGTTCCCAGGGTTTACGATCTACGGACCGGAACGAGCAGGCAAAGACATCAAACTGGGGAGTGTCTATAAAAATTATCCCAATCCCCAACGTCCTGTAGACTTTCTGATCAAAGATCAAGATGAAGTTCTAGCAATAGGCCTGGCGCACTACGACTCGGATCGTGGCGGTGGTCAGGAAGATGATCGAACAGGCGGGTATAAGAATTGCGCAGACGAGATTCTTACCTATGCACGAGACAGTTCAATGAAGACCAAAGTCATTTTCATCAATGATGGGCCCGGATTGCTCTTGGGTTCGATGTGGGACGATTACGCGGCACTCGAAGATCGCTGGCCGGGTAAGGTGCGTGTCCTGACCTTGCGTATGGTACCCGAACGCATGACACGTGATTGGCTAGAGGCGGAATAAACGCGTTATCATGGCTACCGCAATACCAAAGGCTCGTCAGAGTTCAATAGCGCAACATGCCATCCGACCTCCTGAGGGTGGGAATGTAATGCTGGCCTATTCTGGTAAACTGCCCACAGATGATATCTTGTTGACTCCGGCGACTGAGTTGATTCCGCTATGGCCTGAAACCGGATCTCAGGCAGCCACATCCCACAATCGCCTCTATTTCGGGGACAACCTGCCGATCCTTGCCTCTCTGTTACGCGATCCAACGGTACGCGGCCATGTGCGATTGATCTACATTGATCCGCCCTATGCCACCAGCGGGGTGTTCCAATCGCGCAATCAGGTAGATGCATACTCTGATCTACTCACGGGAGCCAGCTACCTAGAGTTCATTCGTCAACGGTTGATCCTGCTTCGAGAGTTGTTGGCCGACAATGGTTCGATCTTTGTCCACCTTGATGACAATATGGCGTTCTACGTCAAGGTGTTGATGGACGAGCTCTTTGGCGCCAATAATTTCCGTAATTGGATCACGCGCAAGAAGTGCAACCCCAAAAACTACACCCGCAAGACATTCGGGAATGTAGCTGACTTTCTCCTGTTCTATACCAAGACTGACTCGTACGTCTGGCATCGCCCTTTAGACGGATGGACGCCGGAAAGATCTGCCAAAGAATACCAGTATGTTGAGGAACGGAGTGGCCGTCGCTACAAGAAAGTCCCAATCCATGCGCCGGGCGTTCGCAACGGCGAGACCGGACAGGTCTGGCGCGGGATGTCACCCCCGCCGGGTAAGCACTGGCAGTATACGCCCAAAACACTTGAAGAAATGGACGTGCGGGGTGAAATCTACTGGTCCCCAACAGGCAACCCGCGTCGTAAGGTCTATCTTGACGAAAGCGATGGCGTGCCAGTGCAAGATATCTGGCTGGACTTCCGCGACGCTCATAATCAGAACATCGAGGTCACGGGCTACCCAACAGAAAAGAACCCTAACTTGCTCAGTCTCATCATCGAAGCTTCCTCCAATCCGGGCGACCTGGTGCTCGACTGCTTCTCTGGTTCAGGTACAACGTTGGCTGTAGCTAGTCAGCTGGGACGGCGCTGGATTGGCATTGACAACAGTCGTGAAGCTATCGCCACAACCCTGCGCCGATTTAGCGCAGGTTCAGAGCGAATGGGCGATTTCGTTAGCCTGCGCACGGGCGTCAACGGCACGGACAACAAAGTCCCACAGCAGGCTACGCCTTCGCTGTTCGATCTGGCCGACACAGAAGTGCAGATCGTGGATACAAGTGACAGTCATCGCCCCATCACAGATTTCGTATTGCTGAGTGAGGCTTCGTTAGCCCCGGACCTAACACCTGACGTTAGGGCCTGGCAGTCTCTATCCATGCCAAACGTCCGAAAAACGGTCGTTGGCGATGAAGCAACACCAGTGGATGCTAAGAATAGCGGTGGTGCAGGCCCATCTCCTGCACAACGCGAACATTCGTCAGTGGCAAATATCTAACAGGAGATTCCGAGACTATGCAAACTAACTTACGCGGACGCGACTTCATCGGCGACACCGACTGGACGCGTGAAGAGATCGAGACGGCGCTCGACGTGGCTTTTGACTTGAAGCGCATGCGCGCCTTGAACCTCCCCCATGCCTATTTGCGTGACAAAGTGCTGGCGATGCTCTTCTTCTTCACCAGCACGCGCACGCGTGGCTCCTTCGAAGCCGGCATGGCGCAGTTGGGCGGCCACGCGGCGTTCATCGAGTCGCAGACGACGCAGATCAGCCATGGCGACACGGCGAAAGAGATCGGCGAAATCTATGGCCGCTACTTCGACGGCATCGCCATCCGCCAGTGTGACTGGAACTACGGCAACAGGTACATCCGCGAGGTGGCCGCAGCCAGCCGCTCCCCGGTGCTCAACATGCAGTGCGACGTCTACCATCCCTTCCAAATCCTGGCCGACCTGATGACCATCATGGAGAAGAAGGGCAAAGACCTGCGACGCAAGAAGATCGCCGTCTCCTGGGCCTATGCCGCCAGTTATGTCAAGCCTATCTCGGTGCCGCAGTCTCTCATCATCCAGATGAGCCGCTTCGGCATGGATGTGGTCCTGGCGCATCCGCCGGAGTACAGGCTGATGCCCGCCATCCTGCAAGAGGCGCAGGATAATGCCAAACGCTACGGCGGCAGCTTCAGCATCACGCACGACATGGACGAAGCCTTCACCGGCGCCGATGTGGTTTACCCCAAGAGCTGGGGTTGCCTCTTGACCACCGAAGATGGCAAGCAGGCGGCTGAAATCGCCAAGAAATACACCAGTTGGATCACCGATGACCGCCGTATGGCCCTGGCAAAAGAAGACGCCATCTACATGCACTGCCTGCCGGCCGATCGCAACATCGAAGTGACCGACAGCGTGATTGATGGCCCGCAGAGCGTCGTCTACGATGAGGCCGAAAATCGCCTGCACGCACAAAAAGCGGTCATGGCCTTGACCATGGCCTGAAACAGCCGTCTAACCGAAGTTCAGGAGAGAAGCAGGAGGAAAAAATCGTCCTATGAACCGACTCACCGCCATTCGTGACTGGCGCAGACTCCTCGTAGTGTTCATCATCGGAATGCTCGTTGGCCTGTTCGTCCTGGGCTGGGGGCTTTTTCCCGTCAACTGGACGAACGCCAATCTGCGTGACCTGCGCGAGGATGCGCAGAACAATTACCTCGCGGCCGTGGCCGATGCCTACGCGACTAGCGGCAACTTCGAGCTGGCGCAGCAGCGCCTGAAAGAATGGACGCCGGCCGAAGCCCGCACCCGGCTGGACAAGCTGGTCGCGCGCTTCAGCGCTGAGGGCCGCATCCAGCAGGCGCAGAATGTACAGGTACTGGCCGACGCAGTGCAGGCTGCGCCGCAAACCACCGCGCCCCCTGCCACCACCCCAGCCGCCGCAGGGGTCATCCAGCGTAACAGCAGCCTGCTCAAGCTGCTCGGCCTTCTGATGGGAGTTCTCATCATTGGCGCCGGACTGGGCCTTCTGGCCTGGATGATCTTCTCACGCCGACAGCAGACGCCCGCCACCATCACGGCAGAATTGCGACCGTTCGATCCTTTACCCGCGACGGATGAGCAACCCGGCGAAATAATCGGCGTCTACAACGCCGACGTTGACGTCGCAACGGAGCGGCCGGTGCGCCCCCAGGCCGTCATGCCCGGATACCGACCCGCGCCGCCGATGCCCGATGTGGTGCGCATCCCGCCGGAACCCGCGCCCCTCTTCGACGAACCTGCCGCCTTTGCGCCTGAAGCCCGGTCTGAGACCGACCTGGCGTTGGGCAAACGGCTGGCCGAATTCGACGCCATCTACCATCAGGGAGATGCCGATTACGATGAAGCCTTTGTTGTGAAAGGCGAACTGGGCACAGGCTATCCCGGCGAATGCGGCATGGGCATCGCCGACGCCCTCGACGCCGAACGCACGCAGGCCACCGCGCTCGAAGTCTGGCTCTTCGACAAAAGCGACATTCACACCGTCACCACCGTCTTGGTAAGCGATTACGTGCAGAACAACCCGGCCCGCGGCGAACGGCTGGCCGAAAAAGGCGATATTCTGCTCATCGCGCCCAACCAGGTCTTCACCATCCAGGCCAAGGCCCTGGCTCTCCAGTCCGAGGTGACCCGCCTGGATTACGCCGAGGACACTGAACAACCGCACAGCGTCTTCGCACAGGTCAAAATTCATCTCACCGTCTACGCCATACAGGCCTGACCGCACCAGGGGCGCCCGTAGCCAGGAATTCCAAATAAGGTCAAATGTAGGCGTTGATCGGACCTGGATTGGAGGCTTCAGCCGGTTTCTTGGCCAGCAAAGCCGCAAACTGCACCGGCTGAAGCCTCGATTCCGGTCGCATTTGGAATTCCTGGCCCGCAGCGGCGCCCCTTTCTTGTCTTGCACCATCCTCACACTCGCGTTCCGTTATCTTCGTGACCAAAATCCTATTCAGCCGCCCAGGCAAAACAGCTACACTGAGAGCGCGTGCCTGCGCCTGGCATTGCCGCGATACCGGATGATTCCCACCAGGAACCGGCCACCACGATCAGCCATGCGCCACGGGGACACAGCACGACACGTAACGGGTATTTGCAGAGGATGATGATGCCAACCTTTTTCTTGCGTCACAAATATGGCCTGGCCTGGTTCCTGGCCCTGATCGTCATTGGCGGTCTTTCAAGCATCCCCGGCCGAACTGAGTCCGGGCCGTTGGCAACGCCCACCACGCCGCCCCCCACCGCCACGCGCACGCCAACCCCCACGCGCACCCCCACGCGCACGCCAACACACACCCCCACCCGCACCCCCACCCGCACACCGACGCGCACCCCCACGCCGACCGCCACCCGTGTGCCGCTGGTGGAACCGGTACTCCTGGAGCCGGAAGATGGCGCCTACACCAGCGCCCTCACCGATCCTCCCACGGGCAGTCCCACCTTGCGCTGGGCCAGCCAAGCGGTTGCCACTCATTACTATGTCCAATTGAGCAACTCGTCTGGCTTTGCCGTGACCCTGGAAGAGGCCGACACCCTGTCCACCGTCTGGACCCCCACCAAAGCCCTGGGCGACGGCGTCATCTACTGGCGCGTCAAAGCCGGCAACACCTTCGGCTGGGGGCCTTACAGCAGCCCACGCTTCTTCACCAAAGACTGGAGCGGGGGCGGCGCAGTCGTGGCCCAGCCGCTGGCGCCGGCCGATGGCGCCACCCTGGCCGCCTTCTCCGCGCCAGTCTTTTCATGGGCCGAGGCGCCCGGCGCAGTGCGTTATCTGTTCCAGGTTGACGGCGATCTCAACTTCGGTTCGGTTGATTACAGCGCACTGACGCTCAAAGCGGCCCATACACCCAGCGTACGCCTGGCCAGCGGCCTCTACTACTGGCGCGTGACGCCCATTGACAACCGCGAACACTACGGCACGCCCAGCCCTCTCGCCTCCTTCCGCCTCGATTGGAACGAAATTCCCGCTCTACTGACCCCTGCCGACAACCCTTATCCACCGCTCACCTTTGCGCCCGAATTCCGCTGGACCGCCGTTGCCGGGGCGCGTGAATACCGGCTGGAAGTCAGCACCAGCCCGGACTTCACCACCGTCACCGTCTACACCACACGCAGCGTCTCATTTACCCCTGACCGCAACCTGACCAACGACCAGGAATACTACTGGCGGGTACGCGCGCTGGATGCCCAGTTCAACACCGGACCGTGGAGTGAAGTGCGCCGCTTCCAGATGCGCTGGAACCTGGCGCCTCGCCTGCTCACGCCGCTCAACAACCAGGTTGCCCTGGCGCATCCGGTCTTCAGTTGGATGCCCGTTGCCGGCGCAGAAAAATACCAAATCCAAGTAGACGAGAGCATCGGCTTCGCCGCGCCCATCAAGCTCGACGAGCGCACCTACAGCGCCGTCTACGCGCACGCAGGGTGGGGTGAAATCACGCTCAATGCCACCTACTACTGGCGCGTGCGCGCCATAGATGCCCGCGGCAATCTGTCACCCTGGAGCGAAGTGCGCGGCTTCGATTTCGGCGCTCGTTTTGGCCCCAATCCCATCTTTCCCCCCTCCTACGCCGAACCGGATACGAACCTGACGATCACCGCCGATGCAACCCAGGCCACGCCGATCTTCATCTGGGACACGGTCCACGACGCCGGCGGCGTTCGCCCTTATCTTGCGGCCGATCGCTACACGCTGGAAGTGCGCGATGCCCTCGACGGCGCGCTCGCCTTTGCGTTAACCACCGCCGGGCATGCCGCCGCGCCTACCACCGGCAACCCCTTCTCCGGGCCGCTCGACGGGCGCTTGTACAGTTGGACCGTCACCGCCTACATCGGCTCGACGCGCCTCGGCTTCCCCATGACCTCCCTGACGCGGCTGGACAGCAGCCGACAGACGCTGCCCACCGCCTCCCCCTTGCAGCTACTCTTCCCAGACGACGGCCGCGAAGCCACCGTAGATGCGCCCATCCTGGCCTGGCAGCCCGCGCCCGCAGCCGCCAGCTATCGCGTGCAGATTGCCGAAGACCGCAGTTTTACCCACCTGGTGGACGAAGCCAGCGCCCAGTTCCTGCATTACGTCCCCTGGCAGGGCCGCCAGACGCGGCTGCCCAACGGCGCCTATTTCTGGCGCGTGCGGCCAGAGCCGGGCGGCGAGTGGAGCGAAGTGCGCCACTTCAACATCAGCCACCGCCTGCTCACCGGCAACCGCTATGACTACCCCTTGCCGCAACCCCTGGTTGGCAGTGACCTCGACCAGGTTGCCAGCGGCAGCAGTCCGGAACTAAAGGGCATGTTCGTTGCGCAGGACCGCTACGTGGATCCCACGCGTCTCAGTTGGGTCATCGCGCTCGACACCCAGTCCTACGGCACGCTGCAGTTCGGCATCTACTTCGACACCAACCACTGCAACGACCCTGACCCGGCCGTGTGTCGGGGCGGGCCAGGCGCCGCCAGCGACCCGCTTGGCAAAGCCATCAGCACCGATGACCTCAATCGCCCGGAATACGCCCTCTACGCGCAGCGCAACGGCGGCCTGGCAAACGCTGATTCGACCTACCTCTACACCTGGAACGGCAGCGCGTGGGGCGCAGCGCAGAGCCTGGCGAGCATCGGCGGCGCGGTTGCCGACCAGGGCGAAGACATCGAATTCCGCCTGCCCTATGTGGCGCTTGGCTCCGGCGACGCCAGTTGGGTCGGCAGCCTGGCCCTGGCCGCTTTCACCAGCGCGGCCGACAGCGCCATCCGCCAGGCGCTCCCTGCGGCTACCGGCAACACCCTGACCCGTTTTGCCTTCACCAGCGATGCGCTCAACCCCATCTTCCCATTCGACAGCCCAACCGAAGGGCTGCTGGCGCATTACGCCATGCCCGGCCTGCGCTGGCTGATGCCGCCCTACGACTCAGTGGACGGCTACCAGGTCGAAGTGGCCCGCGATCCAGGATTCACCGATGTCGTCGAGACCTGGGAAACCTGGGAGAGCAATTTCACGCCGAACCCGCTCTACATGTTCCTGGCCACCAGCTTCACCACCAAGCAGGTCTACGCCAACAACCAATCCTACTACTGGCGCGTGCGGGTGCG
This sequence comes from Anaerolineae bacterium, assembly GCA_041918575.1. Lineage (GTDB taxonomy): Bacteria > Chloroflexota > Anaerolineae > SSC4 > Amarolineaceae > Amarolinea. Next base: position 18,495 of record JAYRVL010000209.1, read on the forward strand.
CCATGAGCTGGTTCTGCCGTCGCCCAGCACCCTCTTCGACTACGGCCCCTGGTCACAGCCCAGCCGTTTCACGCTGGACAGCCTCGCCACCGGCGGATTGACCTCAGCCCCCACCTTCACCACGCCTACCTTCTCCTGGCAGCGCGTCGAGGGCGCCTCTGGCTACACCCTGCAGGTGGACCAAAACAGCGACTTCAGCTCACCCCTGGTCAACCAGGCCGTGGACGGCATCTCATTCACCCCAACAGACTCCACAGGATTTAGCGCCATTGGCGAAGGCGTCCATTTCTGGCGCGTTGCCACGCGGCGTTCAGCCACCGTGCAGGGACGCTGGAGCGCCACGCAGAGCTTCACGCGCGCCTCGCCTTTTCCACAACCCCTGGCGCCCATCGGCGGCGTCGCCATCTCCAATCTGCCCACCCTCGAATGGACGCCGATCTTGACCCCCGCGCTGGAGCCGCGCTTAGCAGTCCCCCGCTATCGCCTCAAGATAGACGATGATCCCAATTTCGGCAGCCCGCTGCAGGTAGACACATCCTCCACCTCCTTCACACCGGTCTGGCATCAACCGTTTCGTGATGGCGCCTGGTACTGGAAAGTCGCTTTCCTGGATGCCAACAATCGCGAAGGCCCCTACAGCCCGCGTGAATCGTTCTACAAGGAGTATCAGGCGCCGCCGCTGATCTCCCCCCTCCCTGGCTCGGTCATCGGCGTCACTCCCACCTTCCGCTGGCAACCCAGCGCGCCCGCCGCCTACTACCGGGTGCAGTATGATCGCAGCGACACCTTCCCCGCGCCGGTCACCCTCAACACCGACAACACCTCGTGGACGCCAACCGGCCTGGTGACGCCTGGGCGCATCTACTGGCGGGTGCAGATGCTCGACGCCGACAACCAGGTTGGCCCTTACACGCGCGGAGATGTCAACCTGGGGGGCAAGCAGATCATGCCCTTCATCCTCAAATAACTGTTTCGTGATTTTCCATCCTCGTGGTAGAATCTCCGCACCTGGCGCCCCCCGCACGGCCAGCGACCGGTTGCCTTACGCCGCGCCCGGTCCAACCTGTCACACAAAGGAAGTCCGATGCCACGCTTTTCCCATTCCGTCCCCGCTGACAACCTGTTCCACCGGTCGGCGCAGGGCACAGACGATCAATCCGGCTCAACCCAACCTGTCCGCCGCCTGCTGCCGCTCCTGGCCGCGGCCCTGGTCTTGTTCCTGCTGGCCGGCTGCGGCGCGTCCGGGCCGACCGCCACTCCTACGCCCACCAAAACCCCGAAGCCGCCGGCCACCGCCACGGCCGTCAAACCCACGGACACCCCGCTGCCGCTGCCAACCGAGACGCCGGTTGCCACCGCCACCCCCGTTCCCACCGACACTCCCACCGCCACGCCCGTTCCCACCGATACCCCCATTCCGGCCACCAACACCCCAGCGCCGCCCACCAACACCCCGCGGCCGCGCGTCGTTCCGCCCACCAACACCCCGGCCCCGCCGCCCGCCGCAGACCCCTGCGCCAGCATTGGCGGCGACGGCTGCAAGTTCAAAGTGCGCGGCGGCCCCGGCTTCCAGGACAACGGCGGCGGTGAGCTGAAGATACAACTCGCCTTCGTTCACAGCGGCGTGGATGGCGGTCAGCCGCAGGGCGACTATCGCATCCGCCTGTTCAAAGACGGACAGCCGGTGCCCGGTCCGGAGAACGTGCTCAGCACCGCCTTGACCGCTAACCAGGGGCCGCTCGGCAAGTACAACTGGGAGTTTGCCATCCCGGCCGGCCAACTACCCGGCGGCAACGTCGGCGGCAGCTACAGCATGCACGTCCTGGACGGCAACCGCGAGCGCGACAGCCGCGACTTTACCTTTACCCTGGGCAACAACCAGGGTTTCGTATGGATCTTATGGGATCAAAACTAGGAGGAAGTAGTAGTGTACTGCCTGGCGGCAGTTCTGGTCAGTCTGACAAGTCAAGGGCAGCTCGCAACGCCTGGCTCAGCATACCCATCAGTCTGGGGGTCAACGCACCAATGTAGTCAGTCAGCAGTGATTTGGGCAGGCTCACCAATTCATCACAGTGAATGCTGCTGTCGTGCTTCAAACCTTCAGCAATCCCAATCGGCACCTGTGTTGACAAGCCGTCGTGATTCGAATAAACAGGCGCGCAAATGACTGTGGAGAAACGGGAGTCAATCAAGACCTGTCTGCTCACGACTACGAACACGCGCGACTTCTTGGGGTCGCGCGCCGAGGGATTTGTCACTCGATACAGGTCACCGCGTTTCATAGAGCAACCTGGTAGGTCAGCACGTCTTCGGCTTCTCGATTGAGGTTTTCAGCGCGCTGATTGATGATCTCGAGGTCACGGGCATTTTGTTCTTCGCGTCTGCGTTGTACCAGGAAACTACGCACCGCCTGTTCGATGAAGTCAGAACGACTGGTATTGTGCGGACGCAAGCGATCAACGGCACGCAGAAGTTCTTTCGGCAAGAATACGATTGCCCTGGCCCGACCAGGCACATTTGTCATTGTTTGATGAAACATTTATCAATCCCCTATGCCAGGCATTCACGTCACTGCGGACTTTGTAGAGGTATTATACCACACTCAGTTCAGGCAGCCATCTCGACAGGACGAAAGCGTCACACGGCGCGAGCGCGGGCGTCTCGCCTGCGGCGCGTTGCCAGGCGCTGGCAATGTCTCATGGTTACACAAGGCGGGAGTGATTTCATGCTATCAGGAGGTACACCACCATGTTACGCCGACTATGGATTCTGTTGATTTTCCTCGGGGCGTTCGCACCTGGCGCCGAGGCCAACGCGCCGCGGCTGCTGACCCTCCCCATCTACACCGACTCGCTCGCCAGCGACTGGCAGAACTGGAGTTGGGGCACAACCCTCAACTTCGACGCGGCCGATCCGGTCAGCGGTCTGCCCGATCGCGCCATCTCCGTGCAGTACACCAACAACTGGGGCGGCCTCAGCCTGCGTCATGAAGCCATTCCCGTCACTGCCTATGACACCCTGCGCTTTGCCATTCACGGCGGCGGCGTGGGCGGCCAGATCATCCAGGTGCTGTTGCAGACCAGCGATGGCGGCGGTGAACAGCCGCCCGTGGCGCTCAACCAGTACCTGCCGCCCGGCGGCGTGCCGGCCAGCGCCTGGGCCGAAGTCGCCATCCCCCTGGCCGATCTCCTGGCGGATCCTGCGCCCAGTTTCGCGCGCATCACCTGGCAAAATGTCAGCGGCGGCGCTAATGCCGCCTTCTACCTGGACGACATCCGCCTGACCGCGCCCGATCCGCCGCCGCCGCAGTTGACCATCCACACCGCGCAGGGCCTTCGTCATCTACCCACCGCCCTCTACGGCAGCAACGCCGCGTACTGGGATGGCAACATTCACGCCGACGCTGATCTCGTGGCCAAAGTGGCGGCCAGCGGCATCACCGTGCTGCGCTACCCCGGCGGCAGCAGCTCCGACGAGTACCACTGGGCGCAGTGGGATCCGGGCGCGGCCAACAACGCCTGGGCCATGAACACCACCGAATTCGTCAGCCTGCTGCAAGCCACCAACACGCAGGGCCTGTTCACCGCCAACTTCGGCAGCGGCAGCGCAGCCGAAGCGGCCGCCTGGGTGCAGTTCACCAACGTCACCCACGGCTGGAACATTCACACCTGGGAAATCGGCAACGAAATCTACGGATCGTGGGAAACGAGCTGGACGCACGATGGGACGGCATACATGCAGGGCGACGCCACCCATGACGGCGCCAACGCCTTTTGCGCAGCCATGAAAGCGGTTGATCCCACGATCGAGGTGGGCATCGTGGGCGCGCTCAACGCCGCCGAATACAACGGTTGGGGCCCGGCCGTGCTCAGCAACGCCAGCGACTGCATTGACTTCTACGTCATTCACTACTATGCCCTGCCCCCGGGCAACACCAGCTACCAACAACTGCTACAAGACCCGCCCAGTCACTGGCCCGCCATCCTGGCCGAGGTGCGCGCCATGCTGGCAACCTACGCGCCCTCGCGCCATCTCAAGATCGTGGCCGACGAGTACAACGCCTACTACACCGAGCCGGAGGAACTGCAACTGCAGACCGTCAACCTGCTCTTCCTGGCCGACACCCTCGGCCAGTTGATCCAGGGCGGCGTCGCCGCAGCCAATCAGTGGGACATCGTCAACGGGCTTTCCAGCAACGGCGGCGACTACGGCCTGCTGCTCAACTGGGACAGCAACCGCCGCACGCCCGGCTATTTCAGCTTTCCCCTGTGGCGCCAGATGGGCGACATGCTCCTCGCGCTGGACAACTCCGCCAACGCCGCCACCACCTTCAGCGCGTACGCGGCCCTGGCCAACGACGGCCTCACCCTTCTCGCCATCAACAAGACCGATCAAGCGCTCGCCGCGACGCTGACCCTGCAGGACTTTGCGCCCAACGGCTCCGGCGTGGCCTACGTGGCGGCCGGCGCCAGCCTCAGCGCGACCAGTGTCAGCTACAACGGCAACACCAACCCGCCCGTCAACCTGGGCAGCGTACCGCCCCTGCCGGTCAGCGGCGTCGCCTCCACCTTCACCTACAGTTTTGCGCCCTTCAGCGTCACCGCCCTGCGCCTGGCCGGCGCGCCCACCTGCGCCTGGGCCGACGTGGATTGTGACGGCGACACCCAGTTGGACGACATCATCGCGTTGGCTGGTCGCTGGGGCAGCCGTGAAGGAGATGTGGGCTGGAACGCCCGCTTCGATCATGACGCGGACGGCCTCCTGACCGTGGTGGATGTGCAGGCCGCGGCCGTGCAATGGACGCCCTAAATCAAGGCTGTCCAAGCGGCCGCTGCCGCCAGGTCTACGTTGCCGCCGCTCAGAATGACGCCGACGCGCTGACCAGCCAGGGCCACGCGGTGGTTGAACAACGCGGCCAGGCCGAGCACCCCCGTCGGCTCGACCACCAGCTTGAGTCGCGTCCAGACGAAGGTCAGCGTGCGCACCAGGTCATCATCGCTGACGGTCAGCATGTCGTCCACGTAGCGCCGGATCATTGCGAAGGTCAAATCGCCCAGGCTGCCGGTGCGTGCGCCGTCCGCGATGGTCTGCGGATTGGTCACGGTGT
>JAYRVL010000210.1:0-3382 GCA_041918575.1 Anaerolineae bacterium
CCGCGTGCTGATGGCCCCGGCCGTCGAATAAAAGAAAATAAAAGAAAATAAAAGAAAATAAAAGAAAATAAAAGAAAATAAAAGAAAATAAAAGAAATCGAAAGAAATCGAAAGAAATCGAGAGAATGAAGAGGTTTTTTCATGTCGCACTCATCCAACGGCTGGTTCGGCCAGCATGTGTTATCGGTCAAACAGTTCAATCGCCCCAAGCTGGAGCACATCTTCGAGGTGGCTCACAGTATGCGCTCGATGGTGGAGCGCTTCGGCACGGCTGACATGCTGCACGGCCATGTGCTCGCCAACCTGTTCTATGAGCCAAGCACGCGTACATCGGCGTCGTTCAACGCGGCCATGGTGCGTCTGGGCGGCCGCGTGCTCAGCATCAACGAGGTGGTCTTCTCCTCGGTGAGCAAGGGCGAATCACTGCCCGACACGGTGCGCACCCTGGGTTGCTACGCGGATGTCATCGTGCTGCGCCATCCTGAGGTGGGCGCAGCGGCTACCGCGGCGCGCTACGCGCCGACGCCGATCATCAACGCCGGCGATGGCGTGGGCGAACATCCCACCCAGGCCCTGCTCGATCTCTTCACGATCCAGGAAGAGCTGGGCCGCGTGGACGGGCTGAAGGTGGCGATGGTGGGCGACCTGAAGTATGGCCGCACCGTGCATTCACTGACGCGGCTGTTGACGCAGTACAACGTGGAGCTGGTGTTCGTCTCGCCCGACCTGCTGCGGCTGCCGTCTGAAATCATGGCTGAGGTGCGTGACGCCGGCTTGACCTACCGTGAGACAGACGACATCCATCACATCATTGGCGAGGCCGATGTGCTCTACGTCACACGGGTGCAAAAAGAACGCTTCAGCGACCTGGCCCTCTACGACTCGGTCAAGGATCATTATGTGGTGGACACGGCGCTGATGACCCGTGCCCAAGAGCGGATGATCGTCATGCACCCGCTGCCGCGCGTCGGTGAAATCACCTATGCGGTGGATGAGGACCCCCGCGCCGCCTATTTCCGCCAGATGCGTAACGGCATGTACATCCGCATGGCGCTGCTGGCCGCCGTCCTGGGGAAGGCGTAGGGGCGGGTGGGGCGCCCGGCCCAGGCAGTGAGTTGATCTGAAATCCCTGAATAAATTCGTTTGCGCAGAGAGAGGATACGACGATGTCCAACCGACAAAAAACCATCGGCATTTTGACCGGCGGCGGCGATGTGCCGGGATTGAATCCCGCGTTGAAGACCCTCGTGTATCGTGCGGCTGAAGATGACTGCCGGGTGATCGGTATTCGCCGCGGCTGGGGCGGCCTGTTTCACTACGACGCCAGTGACCCGGCCAGCCGCGAAAAACACACAATCCCCCTCGATCGTCAGGCGGTGCGCACGGTTGATCGCACCGGCGGCACCTTCCTCCACACCAGCCGCACCAATCCGGCGCGGGTCAGCAGCAGAGAGGCGCCCGAATTCCTGCGCGGGGCTGACTTCGATCCCGCGGCCACAGGCAAACATGACTTCACGCCGCATGTCCTGGCGAACCTGGAGAAACTGGGCATAGATGCGCTGATCCCCATCGGCGGCGATGACACCCTGAGCTACGCCGAGCGTCTGCATCGCGAGGGCTTTCCGGTGGTGGCCATCCCCAAGACGATGGACAACGACGTATACGGCACCGACTACTGCATCGGCTTCTCCACCGCGGTCACGCGCAGCGTCAACTTCATCCACAACCTGCGCACCAGCGCGGGATCGCACGAGCGCATCGCGGTGGTGGAGCTGTTTGGCCGCAATTCGGGCGAAACCTCGCTCATCTCCGCCTATCTGGCCGGCGTGGATCGCTCGTTGATTTCTGAAGTGCCGTTCGACATCCGGCGCCTGGCGCAGATGGTGGCGCAGGACAAGGCGACCAATCCGAGCAATTACGCCATGGTTACCATCTCCGAAGGCGCTTCGATGGTGGGCGGTGAAATTGTCGAATACGGTCAGGAAGACGCCTACGGTCATCGCAAGCTGGGCGGCATCGGCGAAAAGACGGCCGAAGCGCTGCAATCGCTGACCGGCTCACACATGATCTATCAACCCCTGTCGTACCTCATGCGCTCCGGCGCGCCCGATTCGCTCGACCTGATGGTGGCCTTCAACTATGCCAACATGGCCATGGACCTGGTCTCCGAAGGCATGTCGGGCCGTATGGTCGCCTTACAGGGCGGCACCTACACGCACATCCCCATCAGCACCATCATGCAGGGCAAGAAGCGCGTGGATGTGGATGAGCTGTACGATATCGCCGAGTACCGCCCGAAGGTGCGTCACGTATTGGGTAAACCGATGTTCTTGTATTGACAAAACCCACGCACCCCAGGCTCTCAGTGAGTACACGGGTCAACACAGATTCACACCGATCGTTCCCATATCAGTGTCCATCGGTGTTGATCCGTGTACCAGTAACCGGCGTTCGTGACATTGGGTCACAGGCCGGCCAGGAGCATCCACTGCGCCGGCCTGTTGATTTTGCTAGACGACGGTCTGTGAGCGCGCGTGCGCGGCGTCGGCGCGCAAATGCCATTCCCGCGGCTGGAATAGGACGCATTCTGCCCGCGGCCATCCTCTTGGCGGCTGACCACCACGGAGACGGTGAATTCCTGGAGTGGTTGATCCTGGTAATGTAGGGGGCGGCTGCGTCTGTCATGTCAAAACTCCTGGTGAATTGGTTGTGACGCGCTCACTCGGTCCCTCACGGCCTATAGGTGACAACCAGGCGCGGCGGATTGGGCGGAGCGCTGCTTTCGCGGCTGGCAAAGCCGCGCCAGCCAATTATACCCTCATCCTTGCTCATCAGTCCTAAACCGTTGTTGGCCGCGCCGTTGACCCAGGTCTGCACCAGGCTGGTCACATTCCAGGTGTAATAGGCCGGCGCGATGCCGACGCCCAGCACGTTGTTGGCGCCGGTGTAGCCGGGCTGCGTGTTCCAGGTGACGGTCATCTCCTGCCAGGCGCCGTCGCTGCGCTTGAGCTCAATGTCGAGCAGCGTGGGGCTGGCGCTGGACGACACCAGGTAGACCATGAAGGAGGCGCTCTGTACGGTCGCGCCGGTCGGAATGCCGCCGAGGTTGAAGCGGTAGAGCGCGCGGCCCGTGGCGCTGGCGCTCTGGCTGCCGACGTAGTGAATCGTGGCCGCGCCGTAGTTGCTGGTCGGCGCAGTCGAAAAGACGTAAGTGTCGGCCACAGGCGTCAGCATCACCGTCACCGGCGTGGCAGTCGGCGTTGGGGTGCGCGTGGGCGTTGGGGTGCGCGTGGGCGTCGGCGTGTAGGTCGGCGTAAACGTGAAAGTTGGCGTGCGCGTCGGCGTGTGGGTTGGCGTGAATGTGTAGGTTGGCGTGCGCGTC
>JAYRVL010000211.1:0-4717 GCA_041918575.1 Anaerolineae bacterium
ACCGATGACCCGCGCATCATCGCCGCCGGGCCGCAGCGCCTCTTCCTGGCCTTTGCCAACAACGGTTACATTTATGTCAGCGCCTGGATAGAGTAGGGAAAGGAGCCACTGCTCATGGTCATCGGTGATTATTTGGGCCGGCGGGCGATCTACTCGCCCAGCCGCCTGGCCCTGGTAGACGCTGGCAAAGCGCCGGCCCTGCGGCTGACCTACGCTGAAATGAACACCCGCGCCAACAGCGTGGCCCACTGGCTGCGCCACACGGCCGGCGTAGTCATGGGCGATCGGGTGGGCGTCCTGGCGCGCGATGGCGTGGAGCATCTCGACCTCTTCTTCGCCTGCGGCAAACTGGGCGCCGTCCACACCCCCTTCAACTGGCGCCTGCACTGGCGTGAACTGCTGAGCGCGATGCAGCAGACCACCCCGCGTATCCTGTTCTATTCGGACGAGTTTCACGACACGGTGACGTCTCTGGCTGACGCGCTCGCCGAGAAGCCGCGCTTCTTCATCCCCCTGGATGGCGCCGACCACAGCCGTCGAATGAATTCGGGCCGAACGGACGTTCCGCCGCAAGATCGGCCTGCGCCGACCGACACTGCGTCCACGCAGGTGGACGCCCATCAGGCACGATTTCAATCGCTCGCCTGCGATGGCGCGCCGCCTGAGCAGTTTCGTCAACGGTATGCCGACATCATCGCGCAACCCGCGTCGGAACCGGTCACCTGTCCGGCGCTGGATCCGGAAGACACGGCCGCGCTGATCTTCACCGGCGGCACCACGGGTCGCGCCAAAGGCGCACGCATTACGCACCGTCAGATCGCCTGGAACACCCTCAACACCGTCATTCACGATTTGCAGCATCATGACATCTTTCTCAACGTCTTCCCGTTGTTTCACACCGGCGGCCTTTTTGTGTATACTCTCCCGCAAATCATCCTGGGCGGAACCATCATCCTGACGCGGCAGTTCGATCCGGCGCAGGCGCTCAGCCTGATCGAACAAGAACGGGTGACGGTCTTTGCCGGCGTGCCCACCATGTACGAGCTGTTGACGCAAGCGCCCACCTGGGCCACCGCCGATCTCAGCTCCCTGCGCTTCTGCACCAGCGGCGGCGCGCCTCTGCCCGTGCCCCTGGTGGAGAAATACACCGCGGAGAAGCAGGTGCGTTTCAAGCAGGGCTTTGGCATGACCGAATTCGGCCCTGGCGTCTTTGCCCTGGCGCCAGAAGACGCCATTCGCAAGGCGGGCAGCATCGGCCGCCCCAATTTTTACGTGGATGCGCGGGTGGTTGACGCCGAAAACCGACCGCTTGGCCCTCACCAGGTGGGCGAGCTGGTGCTGAAAGGCCCCTCCTTTGCCTCAGGCTATTTCGACGATGAGGCGGCCAGCGCGACCGCGGTGGATGCCGAAGGCTGGTTTCACACCGGCGACCTGGCGCGTTACGATGATGATTGGTATTTCTTCATCGTGGGGCGCAAGAAGGACATGTTCATCTCCGGCGGCGAGAACATTTACCCGGCGGAGATCGAAGCGGCGCTCTATCGCCATCCCGCCGTGGCCCTGGCCGCGGTGATCGGCGCGCCTGATGAGCGCTGGGGCGAAGTGGGCCGGGCTTTCGTCACGCTCAAGCCGGGCGCCGCCGCCACGGCCGACGAGCTGCTGGCGTTCATGCAGGCCAACCTGGCCCGTTTCAAAGCCCCGCGCCGCGTGGTGATTTTGGACGTCATGCCGCTCTCAGGCGCGGGCAAAATCCTGAAGCATGAACTCAAGGCGCGACCCGATGCGGCCTGAAGATGAAAAATGGTCAGAACATCAATGCGACTACTCTTGTTCGATGTGGACGGCACGCTGGTCAATTCGCGCGGCGCCGGGCGCCTGGCGCTGGCGCGAGCGCTGCAGGCCGCCTACGGGATGAGCGGCGAGATCGAGATGATTCCCCTGGCCGGCAGCACCGATTGGCGCGCGGTGCGTGAATCGCTCACTCCGGCCGGCCTGAGCGAAGCGGACATCATGGCCGGCTGGCCTGAATTCTGCCGCCTGGCGCCCATCTACCTGCAGCAGACGATTGTCGAGCGCGGTCTTGATCCCTGCCCGGGCGCGCTGGAACTGCTGGCCGCGCTGCAACCGGCCGTGGCGCGGCGGCAGGCGCTGCTGGGCCTTGTCACCGGCAACCTGGCAACCACCGCGCCGGTCAAGCTGGCCGGCGCGGGCATTGACCCGGCGCAGTTCCGCCTGGGCGGCTTTGGCTCCGACAACGGCGACCGCAACGTGCTGCCGCGGCTGGCCGTGGAACGGGCCGCGGCGCTCATCGGCCTGTCGTTCAGCGGCAAGGCGGTGGTGGTCATCGGCGACACGCCGGCCGACATCGCCTGCGGCCAGGCCATCGGCGCAACGACGGTGGCCGTGGCGACCGGGCCATATCGGCCTGACGTGCTGGCCGCGGCCGGCGCCGATTGGGTGTTCGAGGATTTGCGGGATACGGAGACCTTGCTGTCTGCGCTGCTCCATGACAGCCAGAAACCGAATGGCTCGCCATGCCGCTGATTGCCTTGCCCGACATCGAACTCAATTATGTTGAGCAGGGGTCAGCTGACGCGGGCGAAACCGTGCTGTTCGTGCATGGCAGCCTGGCGAGCAGCCGCTGGTGGCAACCGGCGATGGCGCGTTTGCCGGCCGCCTGGCGCCTGATTGCCCTGGATCAGCGCGGCAGCGGCGGCTCTCGCCGGCCCGGCGCCGATGATGATGAGTCGTTTTACGCCATTCCCCGCCTGGCCGCTGACCTGGCGCAGTTCGTGGACGCGCTGGGGCTGGCAGATTACCACCTGGTGGCCCATGCCTTTGGCGGCGCGGTGGCGCTCGAAGGCATCGTGAGCGACCTGCTGCGGCCGCGCTCGCTGATCCTGGTGGATGCCGCGCCGGCCCTGGGCGTGGTGACGCCGGAGGAGGCGTTTCCCTACCTGGAGCAGATGCGCACCGATCGCGGCCTGTTGGTGAGGGCGTTTGCCAGCCTGATGCCCGGCCGGCCGCCCGATGATTTCTTTCAGAGCCTGGTGGACGATGCGCAGACCCTGCCGGCGGCGGCGTTCACCGGCCCGGCGCGCGCCCTGGCTCAATGGAACGTGATGGCGCAGCTTCCGAATGTCCACCTGCCAACTTTGCTAATTCGGGGCGATCAGGATATGATGGTAGATGCAGAAGCGACGCGTGCGACTTTCTTGAGCATTCCGGGCGCAGGCAACCTGGAGGTCTTTCGGGGCTGTGGTCATTGTCCCATGATCGAACGGCCTGATGCGTTTGTGGACTCTGTCGTGCAGTTTATCGAATAGGAAACCCGCTCGTGCGAGCCTGCGGGTAGGTGAGGACGAATCTAGCGCAATGCCGACCTTGAACGTCAACGGAATTGATTTTTACTACGAACTGCATGGGGCAGACAACGCCCCGGTCGTTGTCCTCAGCAATGGCATCCTGGCCGCTACGTCGAGTTGGTTCAACCAGGCGCCGGTGCTCAAGCCGTACTTTCGTGTGCTCCTGTACGATTGTCGCGGCCAGGGGCAATCGGCGCATCCGCCGGGGCCTTACACTTTTGAGCAACACGCGGATGACCTGGCCGCGCTGCTCGACCGTCTGCGCATCCAGCGTGCGCACATCGCCGGCATTTCCTACGGCGGGGAGATCAGCCTGACCTTTGCGCTGCGTTTTCCGGCGCGCACGCTCAGCCTGTTCGTGGCCGACAGTGTCAGCCATGTGGACAGCGCGCTAGCGACTATCATTGCCGCCTGGCGCGACGCCGCGACCCGCCGTGACCCTGATCTGTTTTTCAATGTCACCACGCCTTATAATTTCTCTCCCGCCTGGATGCGGGCCAACCCGGCCGCATTGGCGCAGGCGCACGAACGCTACCAGCGTCTCGATTTTCCGGCTGTGGCGCGTCTGCTCACCTGTTTTTTGGACCTGAATCTGACCGAGCGCCTGCCAGAGATCAAGGCGCCCACCTGTGTGGTTGTGGGTGAGCGTGACGTGCTCAAGCCGCGTGAATTTGCGCAACTGATCGCTGATGCGATCCCCAATGCAGAGCTGCACCTGATTCGCGACGCCGGTCACGCCACCTTCTGGGAACGACCGGCCGAGTTCAACAGCATCCTGCTCGGGTTCTTGCGCAAGCAGAGCCGCGCATAAGGAGCAGCCTGGAGGATCAAATATGAACCTGACCGAACGAATCGCGACAGACCCAGAGATTCTTGGAGGCAAGCCGGTAGTCAAGGGAACACGCCTTGCGGTTGAATTTCTGTTGGATCTGATGGCGCAGGGGTGGACCGAAACCGAGATCCTGCGAAATTATCCCGGCCTCACCGCGACTGATCTCGCCGCATGCCAATCCCGCTCGGACTGGGTCGGTCACTTTAGCGTAGTTGAAGAAAGGCGGATACGCGTGCGTTCGCTGCCTTGACCGATCGGCGCTTCTGATGTTGCGCGCTGATTTTATGTAGTGTGCCCTTCCGACCGGAAACCGTGTACCGGCCGGATCAATATGATTCGTATAGGAGAAGAAAATCGTGAAGAGATTACTGCCCATTTTGTTGATTGCGTTGATGGTTGCGCTGACCGCCTGCGGCGGCGCAACGCCCCCCCCCCCCCCCCCCCCCCCCCCAACCCCCCCAACCACCGGCCCGGAAACCCCGAAATAAGGGGGCCGGGCCCGCCCCGGGGGGGGGGGGGG
>JAYRVL010000212.1:0-1612 GCA_041918575.1 Anaerolineae bacterium
CTCACCCAGGCCGGCGTGCCCCTCACCACCGGCTCGTTGGGCTGCGTGCAGGTGGGCGGCGGCGGCATCGGCGACACCGTTTTCCGTGACTGGAACAACAACGGCGCCCAGGACTCCGGTGAAGAAGGCATCGCCGGCGTCACCGTCAACCTCTACGCCGGCTCCTGCCCGCCTTCCGGCGGCCCCATCCAGACCAAAGTCACCGACGCCAACGGCCAGTATCTCTTCAATGGCCTGGCCGCGGGCAACTACTGCGTAGACGCGCCGGCGCCCGGTTCGGGCGGCGTGCCGTCGGGATACACCCTGACCACCGGCAACGACCCCACCTCGGTCAGCCTGGCAGCGAACGAGCAGCGCCTGAACGTGGACTTTGGCTATCGACCCATCGGCGCCGGCTCCATCGGCGATACCGTATGGAACGACATCAACGGCGACGGCGCGCTCAACGGCGCCGAAACCGGCATTCCCAACATCACGGTCAACCTCTATGAGGACACCAACGGCAACGGCGCCATCGACAGCGGCGACCTGCTGATCGGCACGACCAGCACCAACGGCAGCGGCGTCTACGGCTTCGCGGGTTTGGCCACCGGCCTGAACTACATCGTCGATGTGGATGAGGGCGACCCTGACCTGGCCAGCTACTTCAGCCCGAACAGCTTTGTCGCCACCACGCCCAACCTGCGCGCCGTGCCCAATCTGGCCGGCAGCGTTACCACCGCCGATTTTGGCTACAAGGCCAACTTGCCTGGCTCGATCGGCGACACGGTTTGTCTCGACAGTGACGAAGATGGTCTGTGCGACCCCGGCGAGCCGGGCATCGCCAACATCACTGTCAAGCTCTATCGTGACCTCGACAACGACGGCGTGGCCGACCCCGGCGAGTTGGCAGCCACTACGTCCACCGATGTGACCGGCGTCTACCAGTTCGGCGCCCTCGGCCCGGACAAATACATCGTGGTCGTTGACAAGACCGATCCCGATCTGCCGGGCGGCTATGTGCCCGAAATCGAACTGGTGGCGCTGACGCTGTCTTCGGGCCAGAATGTGACGACGGTCGATTTCCCCTTCACGCCGCTCATTAGCAAGGCGGTGAACACAGCCAACGCCAACCCAGGCGACCCGCTGACCTTCACGATCACGCCGAATTACTCGGGCAGCGCCCTGCTCACCAACGCCAAGATCACCGACACCGTGCCGGCCGGCACGACCTTCGTCAGCGCCGGCCAGGGCGGTGCGCAGAGCAGCGGCGTGGTGACCTGGAACCTGGGCAGCAACACGGCCGGGACACCGGGCTTCACGGCTGCAAGCGTAGGCTCAACGACGGTGACTCTGACCCCCAGCCAGGATGCCTGGCTGGAGTTCGACAATACGACCAACTATGGCACGGCGGCAACGCTCAACGTCGAAGGTGAAGAAAACCGCCTCAAACGTGCGATCATACAGTTTGATCTGAGCAGCATTCCTGGTGGCTCAACCATCAACTCAGCAGTGCTATCGTTGACCGTAACTCCCGGCGCCGCTGATACCCTTGCCCTTGTCCCAGTCTCGCCAGCGAGCCAAACCTGGACGGAAGCGGGTGTATCATGGCAGCGGCGGAATGGCACGACCA
>JAYRVL010000213.1:0-7357 GCA_041918575.1 Anaerolineae bacterium
CTTGGGGGGCAGGGGGCCAACCGCCCCCCCGATTTCGGGGGGGAAAGCGCAGGTGTTTGACATCACCATGTTGATGACCGTGCTGGCGCCCATCGGCGGCATCGAATCCGCGCTGACGCCGCTGGCCTGTACACTGCAGGCGCAGGGACACCGGCTGCGCATCTACGTGGTGCGGCGTCCCACCCTGCCCAACCAGAATGTTGCCAGTTTGACCGCGGCCGGCATCCCCATCCTCAGCGCGCCACCCTGGCTGGTCCGCCTGACCGACCTGGCGCGCAGACGGCGCCTGGCGCTGATCGCGGCCGGCCTGGCCCTGCTCAGCCCGCTGCTGGCCCTGCTGGCCCTGGCCGATGCGCTGCGCCGCGGCCGCGCCTGGCGACGTTCCTGGCAGGGCGCGCTGGGAGTTGCACGCCAGCGCCTGGCGCGCCTGCTGGACGTCGAACGCTGGTATTACCGCCCCTTGCAGTCTGCCTGGCGCCGGTCCCCGCCCACCGCGCCGGCCATCGTGCATGTGCATGGCTGGGGCTGCGGCGAAGACCCGCCGGGCGCGCTGGCCTGGCTGCGCGGCTTTGATTACCCCGTCGTCTACACCGAGCACAACAGCCCCGACCCGGCCCTGCACGAACCGCTCGTCGCCGCGCCGCTCTTGAATGCCGACCTGCTGATTGCCGTTTCCGCGGCCGGCCGCGACGGGTTGATGCAGATTGGCCGCACCACTCAGCCCATTGCCGTCATCCCCTACCCGGTCACGCCGCTGCCCGCCCGGCCATCTACGGCCAGCGGCCCCTGCACCATCATCTGCGTGGCCCGCCTGATGCCGCAGAAGGGGCACCGCGACCTCCTGCACGCCGCGGCCCAGGTCATCGCCGCCGGTGTGCAGGTGCGCCTGCTGCTGGCCGGTGACGGCCCCCTGGCCGGCGAGCTGCAAGCGCTGGCCGCTGAGCTGCGCCTGGATGCGCAGGTCTGCTTCCTGGGCATCGTCACCCATGCCGATCTACCCGACCTGCTGGCCGCCAGCGACGCGGTCGTGCTGCCCTCGTACTGGGAGGGCCTGCCGGTGGCGCTGATCGAAGCCCTGGCCGCGGGCAAGCCCATCGTTGCCACCCGGGTGGGCGGCAACCCGGAGCTGGTGGTTGACGGCGAAAATGGCTGGCTGGTCGCGCCGGGCGATGTCCCCGGCCTGGCGGCCGCCCTGACCGACCTGGCGCAGCGGCCGCGTCACGAACTGCACGCGCTGGGCGAAGCCAGCCGCCGCCGTTTCCAGGCCGGCGGCTTTGAGCCGGCTGCAGTGGCCGCCCGCACCGTCGCCGCCTATCACTTGGCGCAGCAAGCCTCACGGAGCCGAACCAACGCATGATTTCAGAGCAACGCAATTTTCTGTTCGTTCACATCCCCAAAACGGCCGGCAATTCGATCCAGAACATCTTGCTGCCCTTTGCCGACGACCAACTCATCACCGCGCAATCGCAGGGCGACGCGCCGCCGGCCTATGCGCAAACATTCGCCACGCGCCCCGACGGCCGGCAAATGGAGGACCTGGACGGCTTCGATCGTTTCGGCCTGGCGCACCCGGTCTACAACCTGCGCAAGCATTCGCCCCTGCGCGACTACCAGCGCGAACTGCCCGCTGAGCTTTTCCAGCGCCTGTTCAAGTGTACCTGTGTGCGCAACCCGTGGGAGCGCCTGATTTCCATGTACTTTTCGCCCCATCGCGGGCCGGTGACCTGGGACCGGGCGCGCTTCTTGAAGATGGCGAACAAGATCACCTCGGCCGCCAGTTTCGTGGAACTGCCCGGCGACCCGCCCGGGCACGCGCCGTTCAGCAATGTCAACCTGGTGATGCGCCAGGAGCGCCTGGACGCCGATTTCCGCCAGTTGTGCGAGCGCCTGGACATCCCCTATCAGGCGCCGCCGGTGCGCAACAAGTCCAGCCACGAGCATTATTCCGTCTATTACGACGACGAACTCGTCGCCCTCGTCCGCGACCGCTTCCGCGCCGATGTCGAAGCGTTCGGCTACGAATTCGAACGTCTGGCCCGGCCCTCGTTCCTGGCGCGCTGGCTGCCGTTCGGCCGCCGCTGACACCATGCCGGCCATCTCCGTCGTCATTCCCACCTACAACCGGGCCGCGTTCCTGCCCGCGGCCATTGCCAGCGCCCTGGCGCAGATCACCCCGGCCCGTTCGACCGTCGCAGCGCCAGGCCCAGCGAACCAGAGCCTGACCGCTGACCCGCCCGCCCTCGCCGCTAATGACATCGAAGTCATCGTCGTGGACGATGGCTCCACCGACGACACCGCCGCCTGCCTGGCCGACTGGGCCAACGATCCCCGCGTGCGTTACGTCTATCAGGCCAACCAGGGCCGTTCGGCCGCGCGCAACCACGGCGCCCGGTTGGCCCGCGGCGAATTCCTGGGCTTTCTCGATTCGGATGATCTCTACGCGCCGGGCGCGCTGGCCGCTCATCTGGCTACCTTCGCCCGCCGCCCTGACCTGGGCCTGGCAATCGGCGGCTACGCGCTCATCAACGCCCAGGGCGCGGACCTCGGCGCTCGCTTGCCCTGGCAAACCGGCGCTGATTTGCGCCCGGTCGCCTGGCTGTTCGACTGCGTCGCCATGCCCGGCTCCGTCCTCTTGCGCCGCAGTTGGTGGGAAACCGTGGGCGAATTCGACCCCGCCTGCGAAATCGCCGAGGACTGGGATTTCTTTCTGCGCCTGGCCGCGGCCGGCTGCCCCATGGACTGGACGCGGCAGATCGTCTGCCATTACCGCCAGCACGCGGGCAGCTCCATCCGTGAAATCCACCGTATGCATGACGGCGTGACCGCCCTGCTGACCAAGTTCTTTGCCCGGTCCGACCTGCCGCCCGACCTGGCGGCCCGGCAAGGCGCGGCGCGGGCATGGGCCGAAGCGGCGCTGGTCAAAAAAGCCCTGGCCGCCGGGCAGACCGCCGCCGCAGACGCCGCGCTGATCGCGGCCGTGGGCTACGACCCCACCCTGCTCACCGCTGGCCGCCTGGGCCTGCTCGAATATCTGCTCACCCCGGAAGCGGGCGAAGCGCAGCCCCTGGCCGCCTGGGCCGGCCGCGTTCGCGCCTGGCTGCAGCAGGACCAAACCGTCGGTTTCTCACAAAAACCCGATGACTCGCGCAAACCGCATTTTTCGCGCCGCGACCTGCGCCAGGCGCTGGCCCGCGTCCACATGGGCCGCTTCTTCGCGGCTGCGGCCGCCGGCGAAACCGGTTCGGCGCGGCGGCGCCTCTGGCAGGGCGTGAGCGCGGACCCCTCCTGGCTGTGCAATCGCGGGGTGTTGGCCTTCCTGGCCGGGCGTTCTGGCCGGAAATCGTCCGCCACAGGAGACCGGTCGTCATGACTCCGCCCTCCTCACCGCTCGTCAGCATCGTCCTGCCCACGCTCAACGGCAGTCGCTTCATCGCTTCATCCATCGCAAGCTGCCTGGCGCAGACCTACCCCCATTTCGAGCTGATCGTGGTGGATGGCGGCTCGCGCGACGGCACGCTTGACGTCGTGCGCAGCTTCGACGACCCGCGCATCCGCGTCGTCCATCAAGGCGACAACCAGGAAAAGCTGCCGGGCGCGCTCAACATCGGCTTCGACGCCAGCCAGGGCGACTATCTGACCTGGACGCAGGACGATGACCTCTACGCGCCGGAGGCCCTGGCGGTCATGGTGTCGCACCTGCACGCGCACCCCGCCGTGGGCCTGGTTTACACCGGCTACTGGCGCATGGACGCGGCCGGCCGCATTACCGGCGAATCGGAACAGCACCCGCCGGACGCGCTGTGGTACACCAACGCCGTCGGTCACTGCTTTCTCTACCGCCGCGACCTGGCCCTGCAGGCCGGCGCGTACGACGCGGCCTATTACATGGCCGAAGACCTGCAATACTGGCTGCGCCTCTACCGTCTGGCGCCCGTGGCCCAAGTGCCCGGCTGCTATTTTTACCACCGCCTGCACGAGGACAGCCTGACCATGAAGCAGTACGGCCGCTACTTCGCCTTGCGCGTGGCCGCACGGGCGCGGCGCCGCGTGTTGGGGTTGAGCTGGCCGCGCTACCAGGCGCAGGTGGCCGCCGCCTTCATCGAAGAGGCCTTTGCCGCGCACGCCGGCCATGACAGCCCGCGCGTGCGGCGCTGTCTGCTGAACGGCCTGCTGCGCAACCCCGCCTGGCTGCGCAATCGCGGGGTGTGGGCCATTGGCTTCACCCATCTCACATCCTGGAAGAGGTCTTAGTCCAGTGGCATTCTGGCGTTTTCAAGTTCGACGTTTCGTCCTGCTCTTCGAAGGGCGCACCGGCAGCACCTATCTGATGGAAGGCCTGGCCCAGCATCCGCACATCGAAGCGCGCGGCGAAATGCTCGATCCCCTCCTGGCGCAGGGCGCGGCCGCGCAGCTGGCCTGGACCCGCCGCTACCTGACCCCGCCCTGGCGCGGTCCGCACAAGGCCATCGGCTTCAAGACCAAGCTGCGCGCCATCCTCGATCCGGCCGGCTTTGCCGCCATCCTGCGGACGACTCCGGTTTCGATCATTCACATGCAGCGGCGCAACCGCATCAAATCGGTCGTTTCGACCTTCAAGGTCATGCAGCTCAACGCGCCGGCGGCCGGCAGGTCGAACGCCGCGCGCTTCAACATCTACGCCGAAGATCAGCGGCCGCCGCCGCCGGTCATCGAAGTGGCGAAGTTCCGTGAGATCTTGCAGCAGCGCGCGCAGCGCGAACAGGCCCTGGCCGCCTACATCGCAGACATGCAGCGGCCAACCCTCAACCTGTTCTACGAAGACCTGCTGCTCGACCGGCCCCGCGTCTTCCACGAAGTTTTCGACTTCCTCGGCGTAGAAGACTACCCGGTCAGCGGTCAAGCCATCAAGCTGACCAGCGACGACCTGCGGCAGGCCATTCTCAATTTCGACGAACTGCGCGCGGCCTTCGTCGGCACGCCCTATCTGCCCATGTTCGACGAGGTGTTGGCGCCCCCGCCGCCCGGCGAGGAGGGTCCATGAACAGCAAATCCAAATGGTCCCGGAATCGAGGCTTCAGCCGGTCTGCCACAGGGTTCTCGAGTGCCCAATAACCGGCTAAAGCCTCCATTCCAGATGTCTTCTCCAGATGTCTTCTCCAGATGTCTTCTCCAGATGTCTTCTCCAGATGTCTTCAGCGACCAGATTTGGAATTCCTGGTCCATGAACGCGGCCAGCCCGGTTTGGTGGGCGCGCTGGGGACCGCTCAGCGCGTGGCTGGGCGCACGCCGGCCGCCCCTCTCGCCGCCCACCCTGCTCCTCTCCTTCCCCCGCAGCGGCTCCAGTTGGCTGGGCGAAACCCTGGGCCAGGCCGCCAACGCGCTCTACCTGCGCGAACCGATCAACCTGAGCTACCAGGCGGACGGCGGCCGCGGCACCGTGGTGGAGATTGACCCCGCGCACCCCTTGCCGTCCTATCGCCTTGCCGCCACCCGCGCCTTTCACGGCATCCCCGCGTTCAAGCCCGGCATCGTGCAATGGCCCGACCAATGGCGCCTGGCCCAACGGTCACAGCGGCGGGTGGTGATCAAAGAGGTCAACCCGCGGGCCTGTCCCTGGCTCCTGACCGAGTTTCGGCCGCACGTCGTCTTCCTGACGCGCCATCCCGCGGCCGTCTCTTTGAGTTACCGCCGCATGGGTTGGTGGCCGGGAACTACGCCTGAGCAATGGGAAAAGCACGGCGCGCGTCAGGCCAACGCCTTGCGCGTGGCATGGGACGCGCTGCGTGAATACCCGGATCAGCGCACCGTGACCTATGAAGACCTCTGCGCTGAACCCATGACGGTTTTTCGCTCGCTGTTCGCCTTCTGCGGGCTGACGTGGGACGCGGCCAGCGCCGCGTTCATCCAGCGCCACACCACGCAGGGAGACGGTGCGCCCGGCGGCACAAGCCGTCACAGCCAGGCCATGCCCGACGCCTGGCGCGGCCGCGTCAGCGCGGAGGAACTGGCCGCGCTGCGCCGCGGTTTCGCCGCCGCAGCCCTGCCCTGGTACAACCATGACGACGATTGGTAACATCCAACCATGACTACTGTGAGTGTTATCATTCCGGCCTTCAACCAGGCCGCCTATCTGTTCGAAGCCGTGGCTAGCGCACAGGCGCAAACCCTGCCGCCCGCGGAAATCATCGTCATTGACGACGGCTCCACCGACGCCACGCCGGAAATCCTGGCCGATTTGTGCGCGGACGACGGGGATGGCCGCCGAATGAATTCGGGGCAGGGGGGTGTTCCGCCGCCAGGTCGGCCTGCGCCGACCGACATCGCGTCCACGCCGGTGGACGCCCGGCGGCACGCCCGTCAGGGGCGATTTCAATCGCTCCGTGTCATTCGCCAGGAAAACCAGGGCCTGGCCCGCGCGCGCAACCGCGGCCTGCAGATGGCGCAGGGCGAGTTGATCGCCTTCCTCGACGCGGACGACCGCTGGCAACCGGAATACCTGGCCGCCATGACCGCGCTGCTGGCCCAGCACCCAACCGCGGTGGCCGCCTACGCCGCCTGGCAGTACATGGACGCCGACGGCGCGCTGCTGCCGCAGATCATCATCCCTTACGAGGGCGCGGCGCTGACTCTGGACAGCGACATCACCTGGCGCAATGCCCTGGTGCCCTCCGGCGTCGTCGCGCGCCGCGCCGCGCTCGCCCGCAGCGGGGATTTCGACCCTGCCTTCTCCGGCTGCGCGGATTGGGACCTCTGGCTGCGCCTGCTGGCCCAGGGGCCGTTCGTCGGCGCCCCCGCCGTCCTGGTGCATTACCGCACGCACGGCGACAACATGTCCGATAACGTCGAGCGCATGGAGGATGAGCGTCTGCGGGTGTACCACAAGTTTTTGCAGCGACCGACCGCTGAGCCTATCGCCCCGGCCGCCTGGCCGCAGCCCGGGCCGCAGTGGGCCGGCTACACCTACTTTCTCTCCGCGCTCGCCTACCTGCGCCAGGGCGACTCCGCACGCGGCGCGGAGCGCATCGAGGCCGCGGCGGCGCTGTGGCCGGGGTTGCTCGATCAGGACGAGTTCTATTACGAACTGGCCTGCTGCCGCCAGCCGCGCGGTTTCAGCGGCGCGGCGCAGGGCCTTGACCTCGCGGAGAGCGGGGCGCGCATCCGGCGCCTGTTGGACGCCGATCTGCCCGCGCTCAGCGCCGATCAGGCCAGGCAGGCCTGGGGCCGGGCCGGGCTGGCCCTGGCCCAACTCGGCGCAGTGATCGGCGACCGCCCGGCGCAGCGGCGCTTTGCCTGGCAGGCCCTGCGGTTTGGCGCGCCGGCCGTGCGTCGCCTGGCCGGCCGGCGCCTGCTGCGCAGCTTCGTGCCCGACGCCTGGCGC
>JAYRVL010000214.1:0-2043 GCA_041918575.1 Anaerolineae bacterium
AGAGATGCTGCGGCTGGCATTGCAGGAATTCCCGGCCTTGAAGCTCTCAGACACTGAGGAGCGCGTGAAAGGCCCGGCGTACACAACCGATACCATTCGACGCGTCGTCACAGAACTGCCACCGGGTGAAAAAGAGCTCTGGCTGATTGTAGGCGCAGATTCGCTCGTAGACCTGCCGAAGTGGCGCAACCCTGAGGATCTGTTCGAACACGCTAGTGTCGCCGTGCTGCGACGCCCGGGAGTAGAATTGGCAGCGGCACCGCCGCAGTACATCAACCGTGTACGCCTTTTGGAGACGCCGTTAGTGCCTATTTCGGCCACAGAAATCCGTGATGCCATCCGCACTGGACTGCCTACGGATCAGTGGCTGCCTGACTCAGTGCGCAACTATATTGCGCACCACAAGCTCTATCAGTAAGAACCAGTAACTTAAACCGGGGACGGAAGGGCTAAATCGACAGTTGCCTAAGGCGTGGGCGTACGGATTTTACTCTTTCCTTTTTGCCGCAAAATCGCTATCTTTGCGTGTGGGCCGGATTCGGCCTTTCTTTTTTTCCCTTTGAAAAATGGGTGGAATTGTCCCGGAAGTTGTTGAAATGTTTGTAGATACCAAAAAATGGAGGAATCCCATGCGTTGGACCCACTGGATCCTGCTCCTCTGCTTGACAACGGCGATGTCTGCCATGGCCTCGGACAACGTCGCGGTGCTCAAGCCGGCGGGGCTCGATAGCCGCCCGCTCCCTAGCGGAACACTCGATGACCCCCAGCCGGACACACTGTTGTATGACAACAACTCTCCGGCAGCCCTCAACACAGGCACGAACTATTGGTGCCGTGTGCGCTTCACACCGCCCGTTGACTTTGCAATTATCAGCGCGTATTGCTATACGATCGACGGTGAAACTTCTCCCGCGCCGTGCTCGCTGTATGTCTTTACGGCAACCCCTGCCCCAGGTGGTGAACAAGCTAATGCCCGCGCTGCGGCTCCGCTGCCTGACTTTGGTTGGTTTGACGTCAACTTCAATGACACTGTAAATGTCCCCGGCAATCAGGATTTCTGGATTGTGTTCGGTCCTGTCCCCGGCGGCCCGCAGTTCGATACCAATTGGAATCCTGTGTGGGACAACGGCGCGACGGGCAACCGCAGTCAGCTTTCCACGCAAGGCAAGTTCGGAACGTACAGCAACATTTCGGGTGACTTCCTTCTGCGCGTAGGCGGTATTGCCGGTGGCGTATTCACCGACCTCGCGGTCGGCGATCTTTCCAACGAGGTGAACGGCGTCACGTCCTACAATTTCGAACTGGGTAATGACGTATTGTTCACGCAGGAGTTTGAGAATGTTGGCACGCAGGATATCGATGCATTTGTCGGCGAGATGAAGGTGTTCGGACCTGGTGGCTCGGAGGTCTTCTCTGAAGACTTGCTCGGCGCCGGTATTGATGCCGAAGAGACGCTTTCGATGTCCACCGGCACGCCATTTACTCCTGCAACTGAAGGCGAGTACATGGCGCGGTGCGTTGCGCTCGCCGGCGGTGACAACAACACCGAAAATGATACAACGTGGCTGCGCTTCTTCGTGGGCGGCAACCATCGCTGGTATCGCTACGATGACGATCTGGATGCGGACACCTATCTCGGATTTAGCGTAGGCTCTGGTTGGGCCTTGAAGTTTAAACCATCCGTATGGCCTGCAGCCATTCGCCAAGTACGTATAAACGTTGGTGGCTCTGCGACCGGCGACTTACGCATTTGGATGAATGACAATCAAGAACTTCCCACGGGCACCCCAGTTTGGACGAACACGCCGGCTTTGGTAACTGGATGGAATACGGTCACTGTGAATCCGCCTGTACTGGTATTTGAAGGTCAGTCAGTCACTTTTGGTAACTTGTTTGAGACAGGTGCGCCGATGGGCTTTGACGACAATCCGCCGAATGCCGCACAGAATGTTGCCATGGGTCTGCTGGCTCTGCAGATTGCGAACGATGGTACACAGTTCTTCGAAGATGACGGCGGCAACTTGATGATGCAGGTCTATTTCG
>JAYRVL010000215.1:0-3737 GCA_041918575.1 Anaerolineae bacterium
GAGAGAATATCATGAATGACACCACGATCAATACCTGTATCAACTGCGGTCGCGATGAAAACAAAGTGCCGGTGACGGCCTGGCGCATGGCGGGCCGCACGTTCCATATCTGCCCCGACTGCCTGCCCACTCTCATCCACCGTCGCGGCGAAGCCATGGCGCGCTGGGGCCTGGGCGAGTAAAGCCCCGGCGCAAATCAATGATTACACACCATGCTGGCTGCATTGCTGGCTGCGCATGGCCGAGTCGAGATGAACAACGAATTCTTGAACAGCATCCATGTGGTGCGGCGTTGGGCCTGGCTGATTGGCCTGCTGATGCTCGTCACCGTCGCCACGATCTTGTACCTGGGCTACACCGCGCCCGCAAGTTATCAGGCCCGCGTGCGTCTGCGCGTGCTGGCCGTGGAAACCGAAGCGGTCAGCCTGTTCGCCCCGTCCTCTGCCCTGCCCGGCCGTGAGCAGATCATCAACACGCGCGAGGAGTTCTTTTCGTTCTTGCGCGGCCGTAACATCGCCTGGCAAACCATCGGCGAACTGGGGCTGGCGCTGGACGCGGACAGCCTGCAGCAGCGTATGACCTTCGAGGAACAGGACGATTTCGTCAGCGTGGTCGCAACCGCAGAACGCCCCGACCTGGCCGAAAAAATCGCCGCCACGTACGTCAACTTTGCCCTGCAAGCCTACCGTGAGTTTCGCCTTTCGCCGGTCAACCAGAGCGTGCAGTTCATCGAAGCGCAGTTGGCCGCTGAGCGCCAGAAGCTGGCCGCCGCGCAGGATGCCCTGCTCAAGTTCAAGCTCGCCAACGATGTCGAGTCGCTGCCCGCGGAGATCACCGCGCTGCAGGCCGAACTGCGCCGCTTGCGCCTCGACCGCGATCAGGCCGTGATCGAAGAACAGCAGGCGCAGACCAGCCTGGAACTGTACCAGGCAGCCGCAGATCAGGCGCAGGCGCAGGCGCTGGCTCTCCTCGCGCCCACGCCCAATCCCCGCACGCCCCGTCCCACCCCCACCGCGCCCGCGCCCGGCGCCACGGTCACGCCTGACCTGGGCGCGGCCTTGAGCGCGGACGGCCGGCAGCAGTGGGCGCGCACCTATCACGACGAAGCGCTGCGCTACCAGAACCTGGTCATCGAACAGCGCGTGCGCATCCAGCAGGCGCGCGCCGCGCAGAGCCGGCTCGATCAGATGGTTGCCCAGCGCGCCGCGGAGATGTCATCGCTCATTGGTCTGCGCACCGAATTCGACAACCTGGAGGCCGCGGCCGCACGGGCCGGCGACGCGTTCGCCTTCCTGGCCGACAAAGCCACCGAAGCCCGGCTCAAGGAGAACCAGGGCCTGGACTCCGGCTTCCTGCAAATCATCGAGCCGGCGCGCATCCCCACCGACCCCACGCCGTCGCAAACGGCCCGTCTGGCCTTTGTCGGCGCCATCCTGGCCCTGCTGGCCGGCATCGTCCTGGCCTTCGTGCTCGAATTCATCGGCAACCTGCGTCAGGACAACGCCGCCGGCCGACCTGCATCCCCGCGTGCATTCAGACAGTGAGCAATCGCCCGCGCACCATCGCGTTCGTTGACCTGGCCCCGCGCCCCGGCGGCTCCATCATCAGCCTGCTGCTGCTGGCGCAGGGGCTGGCTGAACGCCGAATGAATTCGGGCCGCATGGGCGTTCCGCCGCCAGGTCGGCCTGCGCCGACCGACCTCGCGTCCACGCAGGTGGACGCCCGGCGGTACGCCCATCAGGCGCGATTTCAATCGCTCAACGACCCCGCGCCGCTCTACCGCCTGGCCGTGATCCTCAACGCCGCCAATCCGGCCGTCGCCCGCTTCCGCGACAGCGGCTTCTTTGCAGCCGGCGTCTTCACCGTTGGCTCGCGCCAGGGCCTGGGCGACGACTACCCCGCCCTGGTCGAAAGAGCGCGGCAGAGCGGCCCCATCGCGCACCTGCGCCGGCTGCCGGCCTTCCTCGCCGCCTGGCAAAGCGCGGGCGCGCTGCGTCGCCTGCTGGCTGACACCCTGCCCCAGGCGCGGCGCCTGCGTGACCTGCTGGCTCCCGTGCAGCCCGACCTGGTGCATCTCAATGACATCGTGCCGGTCAGCCGCGCCGGCATCCTGGCCGCATCCTGGCTGCGCCGCCCCATCGTCTGTCACGTGCGCGCCCTCGACCCGCTCACCTGGACCGACCGCCGGCTCACCCGTCGCGTGGACGGCTTCATCTTCATCTCGCAGGCCGTGGCCGACCAGCAGCGCCGCGCGGGCGCAACCATCCGCCGCAGCCAGGTGATCCCCAACGCCGTCAACCCGAACGATTTCAGCCCCTCCTGGCGCGGCGGCGCGCTGCGCCAGGAACTGGGCATTGCCCATGACGCGTTCCTGGTCGGCAGCCTGGGCCGCCTGGTCACCTGGAAAGGGCATCACATCGCCCTGACCGCCTTCGCCGCGTTCGCCCGTGAATGCCCCACTGCGCACATCGTCATCGTGGGCGCGCCGGACGTGGCCGAGCCTGACCTGGAGCAACACCTGCGCCGCCTGGCCGCCGAACTGCACATTACCGACCGTGTCACCTTTGCCGGGCCGCGCGACGACATCCCGGCCGTCCTGGCCGGCCTCGATGTGCTCTGTCACTGCGCGGTCGAGCCGGAGCCGTTCGGCCGTGTCGTCATCGAAGGCATGGCCGGCCGGCGCCCCGTCATTGCCAGCGCGGCCGGCGGCGTACCGGAGATCATCGAGTCGGGCGTCAACGGGCTGCTGGTTCCGCCCGGCGACGCCGCCAGCCTGGCCGCGGCCCTGACCGACCTGTGGCAGCATCCCCTCGAAGCCGCTCGCCTGGCCGCGGCCGGTCGCGAGCGGGTGGAAACGCACTTCACTCTCGACCAGCAGGTGGCCGGCGTCGAAGCCATGTACGACGACATCTGG
Organism: Anaerolineae bacterium; assembly: GCA_041918575.1. Lineage (GTDB taxonomy): Bacteria > Chloroflexota > Anaerolineae > SSC4 > Amarolineaceae > Amarolinea. The sequence continues at coordinate 2,915 of JAYRVL010000215.1, forward strand.
CGCGAGGCTGAACGCGGTCAGCCGGGTGGCACGCCATGAACGCACCTGGCCGCGCAATTTTGCCCTGGTGGCTGTGGCTGCAGCGGGCCGCCCTGTTGCTTGCCATCATCGCCCTGGGCATCGGGCTTGGCCTTGCCCTGTGGGATGCGCAGCGCCTGCCGCTGACCGTGGCGCTGATCGCAACGGCCTTCGCCCTGCTGCTCGTCACGCTCGATCCCCTGCTCGGCCTGGCCGCCTGGATCGCCATCTCCCCGTTCGCGCCCTTCTGGCATCTCGACATTCACCTGGGCGCGGGCATCCCCGACCTGGCGCTGGCGCGGCTGGCCGCCGGTTGGGCGGTCGTTCTCCTGCTGGCGCAGGCCGCGCGGCGGCGCCGATCGTTGGCGCCCCTCAACCTGTTCGATGTCACCCTGCTCCTGTTCAGCGCGGCCATCCTCTACAGCGGCCTGAACTCAGTCCACGGCGCCAGCGCCGGCATCCAGGCCGGCTTCGACGCCTACCTGCTGCCCTTCCTCACCTACGCGCTGGCGCGCAACCTGGCGCGAACGCCCGGCCACAGCCGCCTGGTTCTGCTCACCCTCGTCTTCATCGGCGCCTACCTCGCCTTCCTCGTGCTGCAAGAACAGGCGACCGGCCGCGTCCTCTTTGCCCTGGACACGGTGCAGTTCACCTACGGCGTCGGCCTGCGCCGCGTGGTCAGCCTGCTCGGCAACCCGGTCTTCTTCGGCATCCCGCTGGCCTTCAGCCTGACGGCCGGCCTGCTGCTCCTGATCGAAGAAGAGCGGCGCCTGGGCCGGGGCCTGATCGCCCTGCTCATGCTGGC
>JAYRVL010000216.1:0-3578 GCA_041918575.1 Anaerolineae bacterium
AAATACGCAGGTAGGAAATACGCAGGTAGGAAGTACGCAAGCAGGAAGTACGCAAGCAGGAAGTACGCAGGCAGGAAGTACGCAGGCAGGAAGTACGCAAGCAGGAAGTACGCAGGCAGGAAGTACGCAGGCAGGAAGTACGCAAGCAGGAAATACGCAAGCAGGAAATACGCAAGCAGGAAATACGATGGAAGAAACCAAACGAGGACGTATCGAGATATCGCCGACGGCCATCGCCACGCTTGCCAGCGAGGCGGTTCTGGAGTCGTACGGCGTGGTAGGAATGGCGAGCCGCAATCTGATTGACGGCATTAGCGAGATGCTGCAAGGGGAACGTGCGCGCCGCGGCGTCGTCGTGCATATGGCGGACGACCGCATCACGATTGACCTCTATATCATCGTGCAGTATGGCACTCGCATCTCCGAAGTGGCGCAGAGCGTGATGAACCGCGTCAAGTTCACCCTGGAACAAACCCTGGGGCTTCCGGTGCAAGCGGTCAATGTGCATGTGCAGGGCCTGCGCATGAACGGCGCCGACCACGCCTGAGAGACGCAAGCAAGATAGGAGATTCCCGGTTTGACAGGAACATCTTTACCGCAGGATCAGACTGCACCGCGACTGACCGAAAAGTACCCGCCGGGTGCAGAGGTTACCAGCCTGGATGGGGCTGACTTTCGCCAGCTTCTCGAAGCCGGCTACCTGTGGCTGGCGCAGCATCACGAAAGCGTCAACGCGCTCAACGTCTTTCCGGTACCCGATGGCGACACCGGCACCAACATGCTGCTCACCATGCAATCGGCCTGGGAAGAGATCGTCCGTGTGGATGGCGGTCACCTGGGCAAAATTGCGCAGGCCGCGTCCCACGGCGCCCTGATGGGTGCGCGCGGCAATTCTGGCGTGATCCTGTCGCAAATCCTGCGCGGCATGGCGAAAGGCCTGGAACAGAACACCACCTGCCGCGCCGACCAGTTGGCGCATGCGCTGCGGCTGGCAGCCGACACCGCCTACAAAGGGGTGGTCAAACCGGTGGAAGGCACCATTTTGACGGTCATCCGCCTGGTGGCCGATGCAGCCGAAAAGGCGGCCCAACTCGATCATGATCTGCGCTTCGTCCTGCGCCGCATCGTTCACACCGCGGCCGAAGCCGTAGCCAAGACTCCCAGTCTGCTGGCAGTGCTGGCGCAGGCCGGCGTGGTGGACGCGGGCGGTAAGGGGTTGTTCTATCTACTCGAAGGCATGGCGCGGGCGCTGGAAGGAGAACAGGTGGCGCGAGAAACAGGCCGGCAGGCTGCGTTTGCCGGGCAGGCCGACGCGCTGGAGGGTGAATACGGTTTCGATATTCAGTTCATTCTCCAGGGCGACAATCTGGATGTGGATGAGATTCGCCGCGTCATCACAGACATGGGCGAATCGGTGCTGGTGGTGGGCGACCACAGCGCGGTCAAGGTTCACCTGCACGCGGCTGAGCCGGGCCATGCCCTCAACTACGGCGTCAGCGTCGGCCACATGAGCCGCATCATCGTCGAAAACATGGATGCTCAGTTCCAGGAGTTTGTGCATGGCGAAGGCGCCGGCGACGGGCCGTTGGCCGGGCGCAGTCTGCCGTTCAGCGAAGCGCAGCCACAGACCGCCGGCATTGCCACGGTTGTGGTGGCGCCGGGCGCCGGGCTGCATCAGGTTTTCCAGAGCCTGGGCGCCAGCCAGGTGCTGGCGGGTGGCCAGACGATGAACCCCAGCACCCAGGAGCTGTTGGCGGCGGTGGAGGCCTGCGCAGCCGAAGACGTCATCATCCTGCCGAACAACAGCAACATCGTCATGGCCGCGCAGCAGACAAAGAGCCTGACGCCCAAGCGCGTTCACGTCGTCGCCAACAAGACCATTCCCCAGGGCATCAGCGCGCTCATCGCTTTTCAACCGGGTGAGAGCGTCGAAGCCAACGTGGCAGCCATGACCCGCGCCCTGGCTGCGATTGACACCGGCGAGATCACCGTGGCCGTGCGCAGCGCCACCTTCGATGATATTCGCGTCGAAGCGGGCGAGGCCATCGGCCTGCTCAACGACGTGCTCACGACCCATGGCGACCAGGTGCAGGGCGTTGCCCTGGAGCTGCTGCGCCAGATGGAGGCTGAGACCCGCGAGATCATCACCATTTACAGCGGTCAGCCTGTCACTGCAGCCGAAGCGACGGCGCTGCAAGCAATGCTGCGCGCCGCGTACCCTGACCAGGCGATCGAACTGGTCAATGGCGGGCAACCACACTACCACTACATTCTTTCGGCCGAATAATCGCTGCCTGGAGTCAGTCCCGTGTCTATAGTCAAAATCGTCACCGACAGCAACGCCCAACTGGCGCCCGGCGTGGCCGAGCGCCTGGGAATCCATGTGGTTCCTCTGCGCATTCAACAGGGCAAACGGATCAGCCGTGAAGGGATAGATGTCACGGCGCAGAACTATTTCGCGCGCCTGGAGCGGAACAGCCCGCTGCCGCTCGATCTGCCGCCGACGCAGCAGGAACTGGCAGATCTCTACACGCGCCTGCACCGCGAAACTGACCAAATTCTATCGCTGCATGTGTCTGCACGGGTCAACGATACCTGGGCGGTGGCCCGCGCCGCGGCCGCGCCGCTGCTGGGGCGCTGCCGGATCATGGTCGTGGATTCGCAGATGGTCTCGTTCGGTCTCGGCATCCTGGTCGAAGCGGCCGCCGAGGCTGCGGCCGCGGGCACGCGGCTCGATGAGGTGGTGCGCCTGGTGCGCGGCATGGTGCCGCACCTGTACGGCGCCTTCTTTGTGGAGACGCTCGATTACCTGGAACGCAGCCGGCACATCAGCAAGGCCCAGGCACTCCTCGGCGCCATGTTGGGCATCAAGCCCATGTTGGCGATGGAGGACGGCGAACTGATGCCTGCGGAAAAGGTGCATACGCGCGAACGCGCAGCCGAAAAACTGGCCGAATTCATCAGCGAGTTCTCGCACATCCACAAGATGGCGATCTTGCAGCACGGTTTCGAGCAGGAAACAGATATGCTGCTCCAACAAATACGCAACCAACTGCCCAATCGGGATGTCCCTGTTTACACCTACAGTCCCTCGCTGGCCTGCCATTTGGGGCCAAGCGCCATGGGTGTCATTGTCTACGAAGGTCAAATCTAAGCATGACAGGTAAGTCAGAACTGCCGGGCGCCATCGAGCGCCTGGGCAAAATTCTGGCGTTGGAAAAACGCCAGGGCTATCGCAACAAGGCCGTCATTGGCGGGCTTGATAAATTCGCGGCACGCTGGGAACAGGATGCGCGCCAGGAAATCCCTGGCAACGCCTCCATGATCGCAGAGATTGTCTCCCTGCTCACCGGTTATCCGACGGTGGCGGAGCCGGAGACGCGTGCGCGCATCCTGAATGACATCGTGTCGCGTCTGAGTCCACTCACATCCTCATCCGCCGTTGCGCCGACCGTCACGCCAGGTCCACAGTCGCCGCGGCCCGCCGCGTCCCCAGACGCCCAAACCAAATGACACCCCCCCCCCCCCACGGCGCCGCACCCGTCGCCCCCCAATCACACCCCCCCCGAGCCCAAGGC
>JAYRVL010000217.1:0-4587 GCA_041918575.1 Anaerolineae bacterium
CCGGGCGCCAGTGCGCCACCGCCCACGGCCGCGGTGCGTTCGACTGATCTTCCGCACGCCAGCGCCGCCAGCGCGGGCCGTTACGACATCGGCGCGCCGGCGCTGATGACCGATCTCTGGGTTGACCCGGTTCATGGCGCGGACAGCCACAGCGGCGCCAGCCGCGACCAGGCCCTGCGCACCATCAGCGCCGCCTGGAATCAGATCCCCACCGCAACGCCGTTGACGAACGGCTACCGCATCTGGCTGGTGGCCGGAGACTACACTGAAGATTATTTTCCGGTCTATTGGGAACAGCGCTACGGCACGCAAACCGCGCCCATCATCCTCCAATCGGCCGACGGCCCGCTGGCCGCGCGGCTGCAAGGCTCGCTCAACGTGTACGATGTCCGCTACCTGTACTGGATTGATCTGGAGGTGCGCAACGCGGGCGATGTTTTTCACTGCGAACTGTGCGACCATCTGCTCCTGCGCGGGGTGCGCTTCGACGGCGGCAATCGCCAGGCCCATGAGACGATCAAAGTGAACCAGTCGCGGGATGTTTACATCGAGGACAGCGACATCGGGGGGAGCTATGAGAACGCCATTGACTTCGTGGCCGTGCAGTACGGCCACATCGTGGGCAATCGCATTCACACCGCCGATGATTGGTGCATCTACCTGAAGGGCGGCTCGGCCTATTACCGGATCGAGGGCAATGAGATCTACGACTGCGGCACCGGAGGGTTCACCGCGGGTCAGGGCACCGGCTTCGAGTACATGGTGTCGCCCTGGCTGCACTACGAGGCCTACGACCTGAAATTCATCAACAACGTGGTGCATGACACAGAGGGCGCGGGGTTTGGCGTCAACGGCGGTTACAATATCCTGCTGGCTTACAATACGCTCTACCGCGTGGGCACGCGCAGCCACGGCCTGGAGTTCGTCTTTGGCCTGCGCACGTGCGATGGCGACACAGCCCGGTGCAGCGCCAATCAGGCCGCGGGCGGCTGGGGCACGGCCAACAGCCAGGAAGAACCGATCCCCAACCGCAACATTTACGTGTTCAACAACATCCTGGTCAACCCCGCGGGCGTGCAGAGCCAGTGGCAGCATTTCGCCATCTACGGCCCGCGCCAGCCCTCGCCCGGCTCGAACATCCCCGCCCCGGCCAGGACCGATGACAACTTGCAGATACGCGGCAACCTGATCTGGAACGGCCCGGCCGATCTGCCGCTCGGCATCGAAGACGGCGAGGCCTGCCAGGCCGGCAACCCCACCTGCAATGCTGACCAACTGCGCGCGGACAACGCCATCAACACCGTCGAGCCGGCCCTGGTGGACCCCGCCCACGGCGATTTTCGCCCGGCCGCCGGCGGCAGCGTGTTTGGCGTGACCACCTTCGCCATTCCCGCCTTCCCCGCCTGGGCATCGCTGACCCCGCCGATTCCGGCCGGCAACCTGGACAACACCGTCGCGACGGATCGCGCCGGCAATCCGCGCACCACCAGCGGCCCGCCCGGCGCCTACACCGGTCAGGACGCCGCCGCGTTCCGGCGCTCTTACTTGCCGCTCGTGGTCTCCGTCACTTGAGATGATGTTGTTCCCCCCAAAAAAACCGTCGGTTGATTGACGATTCGATGATTGAGGCACCTCACTTCGAATGGCGCTGCAGAGTTCGCGATGGATTGTGACACAGAGATGCAGGATCTGCGTGTCGTCTTTATGGGCATGGATAGCGTTTTTTCAGCCATTCCACTGCGCTATTTGCTGGCGCGTGGCGTGCAGGTGTGCGCCGTGGTGACGCCAGGCTCGCCCCCGGAGGCATCTGCCCGCCCACTCGCGCCCCACGCGCAACCGCCCTCCATCGTCGAGCAGGCTGAAGCGGCCGGGGCGCCGGTCATCCATGTCAAGCATTTGCACAGCGCGTCCGTGCTGGCGCGCCTGACAGCGGTGGCGCCCGATGTCATCCTGGTGGCGTGCTTTTCGTTGATTTTACCCCCCAGCTTGCTGCAGGCGCCGCGGCTGGGCTGTTTCAATCTACATCCGTCGCTGTTGCCCGGCTATCGTGGCCCCACGCCCCTCTTTTGGCAATGGCGGCTGGGCGAAGAACAAACCGGCGTCACGCTGCACCGCATGACGCCAACCGTGGACGCGGGCGAGATCGTAGCGCAGGTTGGAGTGCCTTTGCCCGACGGCAGCAGCGGGCAGCAGGCCGATGCGCTGCTGGCAGAGGCCGGCGCGGCGTTGATGGGGCAAACGCTGATGCGCCTGGCGCAGGGATCGCTCACGGCCCGACCGCAGGACGAAGCGCACAGCACCTACTTCCCCTGGCCCACCGACTCGGACTTCAAGCTCAGCGCGGCCTGGTCGGCGCGGCGCGCGTTCAACTTCATGCGCGGCACGGCCGCCTGGGGTTACCCGTACCGGCTGACAGGTCACAACACCACGTTGTGGCTGCAAAGCGCCCTGGCCTTCGATCCCAAGCAAAAATTGGCCCAACCGCTGGTGCGTCACGGCCGCGAGGCGCTGATCCAGCTTTCGCCTGGGGTTCTGCATGCCGTCGTGTTGTGGTAGCGACGCCGACCGTAATGCAAGCCTCCGGCGTGCATCGTGATTTGTGGCGCACGGCGTCGTCACGCCGGAGGCGTGACCTACGGTGCTGTAACGCAAGCCTCCGGCGTGCATCGTTGAGGCGCCGACGCATGATCTGTGGCGCACGGCGTCGTCACGCCGGAGGCGTGACCTACGGCCAGATCAGCCCGGGCAGCGTCGCAGGTTGAGCACAAGCGGCGCTAAGGGCGCCTGGCCGAAGTCGAAATTCTGCAGCAGGTTGCTGGCGCGGGCATCGCGTTCGCCCAGCGGCGCCAAACCGAAGTTGTGCTCGATGAAGGAGACGAGTGAGGTCAGCTCGGCCTCATCGTGCGAGATGAAACCGGAGCGGGCGTAGGGCGAGATGATGAGCAGCGGGACGCGCGGCCCCAGACCAAATCCATCCACCTGGGGCGGCGGCAAATGATCGTAGAAGCCGCCGAAATGGCTCCAAACAACAAAGATGACGGTGCTGGCCCACAGGTCGCTTTGCATCACCGCGTTGATCTGCTGCACGGTCCAGTTCTCGCCCGCGCACAGGCTGGCAGTGGGGCGTTCGCTGAATTCACCCGGCGGCGCCAGCCAACTAACCGCCGGCAGTTGGCGGCGCAGAACATCTACCAAGAACTGGCCGTCGCCGGTGACATTGTTGTTCCACAGGTACGAGGTGCGCAGGGCCTGCAGCGCATTCACCACCACGTTTTGGTAGCCGTCGGCGCCGGGGCGTGGGCCGTAGAAGCGCCATGACAGCGGTCGCGCCTGCAGCCGGTCGGGCAGATTGGGGATATTGAAGCAAGGAAAGACCCAGGTGGGGTTGTCCGGGGCTGGTTCCGTGCGCACACGCGCGCCGGCCGGCGCGTCGCAGCCCCAGGTGTCGGAGCTTTGCGTGGGGTTGTCGGTGACGAGCGCCGACTGCGCGGTCAGCAGGTACAGCAGATTGGGGAAGGCCGGCCCGGCTGCCGCGGAGAAGGTGCGGTCGCTGAGCGTGAATGTCTGCGCGTAACGCCAGTAGTTTGGAATATCCTCAGGCCAGGCCTGGGTGAAGGGGAGCAGAAAGCCGTCTGCCAGGGCTGCGTCCGCAATCAGGTCGAACTGATTCATGCGGCCGCCTCCCATCGCCAGGCGAGCCGACGCGCTGGAGGCGTCAGGACTGCCGGCCAGGCGATCTCCGGCCCGCGCCAGGTCAATCAGCGTGCCGTCGGACTTCTCCCCACGCCCGGCGCCTTCTGCGCCCGGGAAGCGGCCAAAGAGCGCGTCGAACGTGCGTCCTTCTTTGATGATGATGACCACGTGCTGGATCGGTGTGCGAGTGATAGGCGTGGGCGTCGGTCCCTGACTGGCAATGCCGGGAAAAAAGAGATGGTTCGGCGTCACCGTGGGGAGGGGCGCAGGCGTTGGCGGCGCAGTCGGTGTCGCCGCGGGGGTATCGGCGGCAGCGATGGAAGTGGGCGCAGGGGTGTCGGTGGCAGGCAGGATAGTTGGCGCCGCGGTGATCGTCCCTGGCTGCCCGGTACCCGGCGCCGGGCCGGGGGGGATGGCCGTGTTCGGCGTGGTGAGCGGCGGCGGCGAAGGCAGCGGCGGCAGGGTTGGCGGAGTCAAGCTCACGCCTGGCGTTGGCGAAATCAGAGCAGACGGCGGAGTGGGCGGCAGCGGGGGCTGCGCGCACGCGGTCAGGCCCAGGCCCAGGGTCAGCAGCAGGCCCAGGACTGGCAGAAGAAGGCGCTGAATTGTTGCTTGTCGGTGGGGTCTCATGACGGCGCCGCCTGTACTCCCTGGATTGGACTATTTCAGAAACACGGTTTCTGTGAGAAATCGGGTTTCTCAACTCCTGACGATTATACACCCGGTAATGACAAAGGTGCGAACTTGACGTTCGCGCGTATGTGGGTTAAAAAGAGAAAGCAAACGAAGACGACGAAACAAAAGGAATCTATGAACATGCAGACGATTCGCATCGGTACAAACGGTTTGGAAACGCCGGCCCTGGGAGTTGGAACCTGGGCCTGGGGCGACAAG
>JAYRVL010000218.1:0-2427 GCA_041918575.1 Anaerolineae bacterium
ACATTTGGAACTGCCGGTTTTTTGCATCCCTGACGCCTTGTGGTAAGGTTCAGTCCATCGCAAATCACCGTTGCGGCTGCACAACCACGATGGGCGGGAGGCGCCACATAATCGCATGGAATCTTTTCCGAACAATTCATTGATTCTGACCACGCCCGGTCGTCCTGTGCGCATCTTCGACATCAGCGCCGCGCTCATGACGGTCGGTCGCGGCGCGGCCAATGACATCGTTCTGCACGACGCCCGCGTCTCGCGCGCCCATGCACGGCTGGAGCGGCGCGACGGCGCCTTCGTGCTCACCGACCTGGGCTCGGCCAACGGCGTCGCGGTCAACGGCCAGCCCATCCAGAGCGCGCCGGTGCAGCCCGGCGACATCATCACCCTGGGCGACAGCACCCTGTGCCTGGAGACAAGCGCTGCGGCCGCGGCCGACGACCCCCTGCAGGAGATCGCCTCCGAAGTCGCGCTCGACGCCACCCTCGCGGCCAGCGCCCTGGTGCAGACCATCACGCCTCACAGCCTGCCCCGGCTCACCATCTTCACGCCGGAGAAAACCTGGGAACTGCCGCTGCTGCACGATTCCATCACCATTGGCCGGCAGGCCGATTGCGACATCGTCATTCCCAGCGCCGTCGTCTCGCGACAGCACGCGGTCATCGAACGCCGCGGTAGCTCGTTCGTCATTCATGACCTGAACAGCCGCAACGGCATCTGGCGCGGGGCCGGCCGCATCGAACAAGAGATCCTGCAAGGCGGCGCTTCCCTGCGCATCGGCCCGGCTCGCCTCATCTTCAAGCCCGGCGCGGACGACGCCGATTTGACCGTCACCGATGGCCCGGCCATCGCTCAGCGGCCGCCCGTGGTCATCGTCCCCGGCATCATGGGGTCCGAGCTCTGGCAGGGCAGCCAGCGCGTGTGGCCCAACCCGCGCCTGCTCTTCACCCAGCCCGACATCTTCTGCCTGCCCGCGGACGACCCCGATCATGGCAACCACCTCGAACCGCGGCGCATCCTGGGCGAAGTGACCCTGGTGCCCAACCTGGTCAAACTGGAGCAGTACGACCGCCTGGGCGATTTCCTGGAAGAGGCTCTCGGCTATGAGCGGGGCAAAGACCTGCTTGAGTTTGCCTACGACTGGCGCCGCGACGTGCGCCTGTCCGCGCAGCGCCTGGCCGAGACCATCGCCGCCTGGCGCGTGCGCGCACCGGTTGTCATCGTGGCGCACAGCCTGGGCGCCCTGGTCAGCCGTTTCTACATCGAGCATCTCAGTGGCAAGAGCAAGGTTGGCCGCCTGATCCTGGTGGGCGGCCCGGCCAGCGGCGTGCCCAAGGCCATCACCACCCTGCTGCAAGGGCCTGATCTGCTGCCCCTCGGCCTCCTGGGCGAAACGATGCGCCGCGTGCTCGCCAGTTTCCCTTCGGCCTACCAGATTCTGCCCACCTACCCCTGCCTGACCGACCAAACCGGCCAGACGTTCGCCCTCAGCAGCGCCGAAGTCTGGCCGTTGGCCGACCAGCGACCGCAGGTGCAAGCCGGGCTGGACTTCCGCCGCCAGTTGGGCCATCACACCAGCGTGCCCACCGTGTCCATCTTCGGCTACGGCCTCAAAACCATCACCGGCCTGACCATGACCCGCGCGGCCAACGGCGCCTGGTCGGACCTGGATGTCCTGCAGGCCGACGCCGGCGATGCCACCGTGCCGGCCAGCAGCGCGGTGCTCGAAGGCTCCGAAATCCACCCCGTGCAGCAGACGCACGGCGCCCTCTACGTGGACAACGACGTCAAAATGCGCCTCAAGCTCGAACTGACCGCGACCTGAGCAGGACATGCAGCCATGACGACCACAGCCTCCACAGCTTCCCCAGCTCATTTCGGCAAATACCAGGTCATCGAGCGCCTGGGCAGCGGCGGCCAGGCCGAAGTCTTCCTGGCGGTCGAGCCGCGCTTGCAGCGCCGCGTTGCCATCAAGGTTCTGCTGGCGCACCTGGCCCATGACCCAGAGACCAGCAGCCGCTTTACCCAGGAAGCGCGCCTGATTGCCTCCCTGCAGGGCGAGTTGGGCGATTGGGCCAGCCAGGAGTTGCAGTGGGTGTTCTAGCCTTGCTGCTTTGACCCCGGCCGCCGTTTGCCGTTACAATAGCGGTCTGGGTCAGGATGGTGTCGGGGAGTAGCGCAGTCTGGCAGCGCACAGCGTTTGGGACGCTGGGGTCGGAGGTTCAAATCCTCTCTCCCCGACCTCTGCGGGCATGGCTGAAAGGTTAAAGCACCTGCCTTCCAAGCAGGATATACGGGTTCGATTCCCGGTGCCCGCTCAGAAGTGACTTGGTAACCTCAGAGAATCGCGACATTGACCGGTGTATCGCCTACAAGGTGGGAGATATGCCGGTTTCTTTTTGCCCGAAAATCCGCAGTAACGCACAACACCAT
>JAYRVL010000219.1:0-2185 GCA_041918575.1 Anaerolineae bacterium
CCATATTGACGGGTCAAGGTCTGCACCATTTGCTTGGGCAGGGTCTCCCCCGGCCGCTGTAATTAGCCGAAGAGCATCCTCGGCACCCCCGGGTGCTCGGCCACGAAGTCGATGTGCGTGTTGTAGATAGCTTAAAGAGCTGCGAGGGGGGACGTAGCACCTTCTGCGGCCTTGTCTACTCGAGCCAGCAGGCGTTCCGCAACCCAGGACATCACCGCCTGCAGGATTGCGTCTTTAGTCGGGAAGTGACGGAACAGTGCTCCCTGGGTCAACCCCATGCGCTGCGCGATGGCCGTGGTCGTGATGTCGCTGGGGTTCTGTTCGGCAGCCAAGTCGACCACTGCCTCGACGGTGGCCGCGCGCCTCTCATCAGCCGGTAGATGCCTGGAGCGTCCGCTCATTGCTTGCATCCCAAAAAGTGAGTAATCTATTACTATCTTACCACTGTGCAGCCAGACCGCAAGAGGGGACGCACGAAAAAGAGGTCTCGATGAACAGCAGAACTGCTATCTCAGACGGCTGCCAACGGTCGATTTCTGGCGGGCGCAAACGTCGCCCTCCGCACCTCATTGGCGGAAGGGCGCCGGCACATCGCAAGCCTGGCGGGGCGTAAGTGGGCGGGATGTGGATGGAGATGCTGGCGCCCGAGAGGCCGAACCAGAAGAAGACGAACAGGAGGTGGCCTTGGATTTCAGATTGCTGCGCTACTTCATCGCAGTCGCGGAAGAACTGCATCTGGCCCGGGCAGCCGAGCGTCTGGGCATCGAGCAATCGCCTGTGTCACGTGCGATGCGCGACCTAGAAAGCCAGCTTGGCGTGCAGTTGTTCGACCGCAGCACACGCCTGACGCGGCTGACCTGGGCCGGCCAGGTGTTCCTCGGCGAATGCCGGCGCGTGATGGCCACCGTGGAGCAGGCAGTCAAGAGCGCCAAGGCGGCGGCACAGGGCTACCAGGGCCATCTGCGCATCGCGATCTGCGACGGCCTGGCGCAGCCCCGCATCGCCACCTTGCTGGCACGCAGCCGCGAGGAGGAGCCCGAGATGGAGATTCGCGTCTTCGAGCTGCCGTTCGCGCAGCAGCTCAAGACGCTGCACGACGATCTGCTGGACATCGGCTTTGCGTTGTCAAACGCGGTACATGATGGCCTCGTCGCCGAGCCGGTGTGGACCGATCCGCTGTCGGTGATCGTGCCCGCACGCCACCCCTTGCTGGCACACGTGCAGGTGCCGCTGGCCGAAGCCCTGAAGTTCCCGCTGGTTCTGTGCCATCCCGAATCGGGATCGGGCTGCCGCCATCAGATTCAAGCGCTGCTGCAGGACGCAGGCACGCCGCTCAAGCTGGTCGATGAAGTGACCAGCCTGGGCGTGATGCTGACCCTGGTCGGTGCCGGCTACGGCATCGGCTTCGCCATCGCCTCGCAGGTGCAGACGCTACAGCGCCCGGACATCTCCATTCGTCCCTTGGCCGGCAGCCCACCGGTGCTCTCTACCTACCTGCTGCGCCGCCGGGGCGAACCCTCGGAGCCCATGAAGCGGTTCATCGAGCGGGCGAAAGGCGGGCGGGACCGGGCCTGTCGATGATGAGTCAATCCTTTGAGGACGCAGCTCACCTGTCCGTAGCGGCCTGTGGCGTGATGTGCCAGTGGACAGATAGACTTCGGTATGAAATCCGATGCTCTGGCTGTTGATGGATGTGCTTGGCTCGCTTTGGATCACCCGCAACGGCCTGCGTTGACCAGGCCGAAGACTTGAGTCCACAATCGAGTCCATTCCGTGACGCTTGGATCGGAAAAAACGTTCGTAATAAACGAGTTAGCGACCGGGTGCTGTTCCCATCGCCCGCTCCATTCACCTCTCCCAGAACGCCCCAGTACATCGCCAGGCCCGCGTAACTAGCGGAAACTAATCGAAAAAGACGGTTCAGGACGCCCCAGGAGACTGCGTGGCATCCCGGCCAATGTGTTGGGAACATTGTTGGTACATGCGATGTCAGCAGTCGAGTACCAACAATGGCAACGGGTAAGCTTACCGATACCGCAATCCGCAGCGCGAAGCCCAGAAGCAAGTCGTACCGTCTGAGCGACGGTGCGATTTGCGAATTCGCATGCGACAAGAAGGCCGGGACAATCTTGCTGATCAACCAGTAGCACATTTGTGCTACATTCACACAATCAGAAGTGCCTCG
>JAYRVL010000220.1:0-2384 GCA_041918575.1 Anaerolineae bacterium
CCTGCTCACCCTGCACATCCACGAGACGGCCAACCGCGCCACACTGCCCCTCTACGCTCTGGTGCGTTTCAACACCTACAGCGAGAAACAGCCGTTCCAACTGGCGGCGCTGGGCAGCATTGACCTGACCTTCAGCGTGCCGGTCTCCTTCCTGGGGGATGAAAAGGTGTTTTATGGCATCTACGCCGAGGCTTCCGACGCCAGCATCCACCTGAACACCATCTACCTGCCGCAACTACGACCCGATGTGGCTATTCTGACAGACAAGCAGGTGTATGAACCCGGCGAGACAGTTGTAGCCACGGTTGTGACCACCGCCACCGGCCAGCTTGAAGTCAGCGCGCCGGGCTTCAGCGGGGTGATTCCTCTGCCAGGCCACAACACCAGTTTCACCTTTACGCTGCCAACCGACATCATGCGCGGAACCTATAGCGTGGATGGTATCCCACGCAACTGCCAATGTCTGCACGAAAATGAGACGCTGCGCACGCCATTCGATGTGGCCGCGCCGGAAGTGCGCGTGGTGGACGCGCAACTGGACATCCCAACCTGCGAAACCGGCGTCGCCAATCGGTTGACGTTAACGGTGGCCTCGGATGAAGCGCTGACCAGCCTGCTGCGCGTCTGGTTGGAGCAGCCGGATGGCGCGGTCTCCCAGTTGGCGGAACAAACGGTGGCCTTGCAAGCGTTGCCATTCAACCTGATTAGTATCCCGTTCACGCCCCTGAGCGCTCAGAGCGGCGTTCACCGTGTGCGCTACGAACTGTTGCATGTGGCGGCCGCCGATCTCACCTATGCCGTGGGGGCGGAGGCGTGCGACGCCGGCCAAAGTATCGTGGTGTCGGTGGTGACAGATAAACCGGTCTACACAGCCGGTGAAGCAGTGCTGGCAACGACGACACTCTACGCCCTGCAAGCCGGGTCGGGACACCTGGCCCTGACGGTGGACGGCGCGGCGGCCGGCAGCCAGACGGTCAACCTGGTCGGCGGTTTCCAACCCGTCACCTTGAATCTGGGCGCGGCCTTCGACAGCGGCGCGCACGATGTACAGGCTGTCTTGACTCAGGCCGGCCTGAGCAGTCAGGACGCCACGCAGTTTGATTACGGGGCGGATCTGCCCGACCTGGTCATGTACCCGCCGTTAATCTCTAACAGCGGCACAGCGGAGCGTCGCGTGGAACTGTTTATTGTCAACGCCGGGGCCACGGCAGCGCCGGCCACGACCATAGCCTTGTACGATGGGCAAGGGCAATGGTTGGGAGCTCTGGCGACGCCGCCGCTGGCGGCAGACGCCAGCCATACGGGCGCGCTGATCGCGGCGTTGGCGGGTCAGGCGGGGTCAACGGTGACGCTAACGGCGCGGGTAGACCCTGACAATGCGATTGTTGAACGGCGCGAGGATAATAACCAGAATTCGGCCGAAACCCATCTGCCTTCTACCGTCGAAGCCGGCCCTGACCAGACCAGCCTGGAAGGACAAACCATCAGCCTCAGCGGCGCATACTTCACCGGCCCCGACCCGCTGAATAGTTATAGCGCCACGCTTAACTGGGAGTATCAGGACGACCTGATCACCCCGACGTTGCCCACCATCACCATCAGCGGCACACTGGCCTTGTTGAGCGGCGACCACACCTACCTGGACGACAATCCATACACGGTCGTGATCGAAGTGTGCGACCAGAACGGCTTCTGCGCGCAAGATAGCTTCCTGGCGAATGTCCTCAACGTCGCCCCCAGCGTCGAAGCCGGGCCGGATCAAGCCGCCCTGGTGGGCGACCTGGTCAGCCTGACCTCCGCCAGCTTCAGCGACCCCGGCGTCTACGATGTCCATAGCGCCGAAGTGGACTGGGGCGATGGAACCAGCGCCGCCGGCAGCGTCAGCGAGAACAACGGCGCCGGCAGCGTGGCCGCCAGCCACACCTACACCCACAACGGGGAGTACCTGGTGCAGGTGAGCGTGTGCGACGACGACGGCGGTTGCAGTTCCGACACGTTCACCGTCAGCATCACCGGCGGCGTGGACAACACCGCGCCGGAGGCGCTGCCTGACAGCGCCAACACCACCGAGAGCGTGGCCGTGACTATCAACGTGCTGGCGAACGACAGCGACGCCGACAACGACCCACTGAGCGTCATCCAGACGACGACGCCGGCGCACGGGACGGTCGTTATCAACCCGGATAGCAGCCTCACCTACACCCCCGCCGCCGATTTCGTGGGCGTGGATAGCTTCAACTACACCATTAGCGACGGGCAAGGCGGCACGGCCACGGCCAACGTGACGGTGACGGTCGCCAATGTCGCTCCGGTGGTCAATGTCGGCCCGGATGTCATTATCTACGAAGGGCAACGACTCCTGGTCAACGGCAGTTTCAGCGACC
>JAYRVL010000221.1:0-15783 GCA_041918575.1 Anaerolineae bacterium
ACACCTGGCCGCTGGGCAAGATGCCGCGATAGCGCCGGCGATGGGCCTCGATTGCCAGCGGGCACGCGTCGACATGATTGCACAGCACCGCCTGGCCGAAGCGCGCCGCGCGCGCCGAATCGCTCGCCCCGTTCCAACTGCGGGCGCTGCGCCCAACCGCCGGCGACTGACCATTTCCGGCCTGGCAGGAGCAATGGCCGGGAACCAGGTATGGCTCAGCGCTGCTCGCCAGGCCGGTCAACCCTTCGCCCACGCGGTAGGTTTCGTCCGCAAACAGGCGGTCGTCCTGCCCGGCGCTGCACTGGCGCCTCAACACGCCGCCGCGGAGCAGGAAAACCGAGGCTGCTTCGGCGTGCAGGCGCTGGCGAGTCGTTTCCACGGTGTGACGCAGAATTTCATGCAGGTCGTCCTGGCGGTTGAACTGGCGGCCCAAGTCGTGCAGCAGGGCCAGGCGCGCCTGGCGTTCTTCCGCCTGCTGCTGCACCTGTTCGTACAGCGCGGCCGTTTTGAGCGCCAACGCCGCTTCGTGCGCCACCGTTTGCAGAAAATCGAGATCGGTCTGGCGAAAACGCTCGGCCAGGGAGGACTGCACGCTGATCAGGCCGATGACGGTGTGCTCATACTGAATGGGAACGATGAGCGCCGCGGCCATGACGCGGCTGTCCGCCGGCGGCGCCGCCGGCGCGGGCAGGTTGTTGTGCAGGCCGGGCGTACCGCTTCGACGCGCCTCAGCTTCCAGGCTGGCGAGCGGCTGTAAAATCACGTTGGGCACACGGATGCGCTGCCTCTGCACCGGCTGTCCATTCACCTGGCGCAGCCACGTTTGCACCTGGCCCACGTTCAGGTTCATGGTGGTCAGCGCCGCATCGAGCGTGGTCTGGCAGACGACTTCCAGCGACACCGGGCGCGTGGTGGTCTGGCCAATGGCGCGCACCGCGTCCATTTCAAGTTGGCGGCGGTAGTAGCCGTCCGACTGCAAAAGCATCAGGGCGAGACGGCTGCTGAAGCACTGCAGGGTCCGTTCATCGGCGGCGGATAAGCAGATGGGGTTGCAGCGCCGGCCGGACAGCTTGAGCAGTCCCCATACGGCGCCGTTCAACTCAAGCGGGAGCGCCAGCATGCTGCCCTCCTGCGAGTGGGAAATGACCGGCGCATCGTCGGTCTCAGCGCCAGGTTCGAGCAGACCATCCTTGCCGGCCGGTCGCCAGGGCAGTTCGCCATAGGCCAGGGCCGGCGCCAGCCACTGCGCATATGGCCCTTGCCAGGGGCCGCCCGCAACGGCGCGGTGAAAGGCGTAGCCGCGCGTGGAATCGGCCGGCGCGCCATGCATGTGGGTCAAACTCTGCGTGCGACCGGGCTGCAGATGGGTGGTGCGGGGATAGGGCAAACGCGACGTTTCCACGCCGGGCTGCAGCAGTTCCTGGCGCACGATGAGCTGGTTGTTCTCGCGGTCGAGCACCATGACGGCTGCGCTGTGATCATATTTAATGAAGCGCTGCAGTTCAGCGAGCAGGAAGCGGTAGAGGTCAATCGGCCGTTCCTTGCGGTCGGCCTCCTCCAGGGTGCGCAGGAGCAGGTGGGCGCGGTGCGCTTCGTGGGCATGCGCCCACAAGAGGCCGATGCGGCGCAGCAGACGCAGGTCGCGCGGGGTGAAGGGGTGCGCGAGGCGCGCCAGCGCCAGCACACCGACAGGCGTCTGACCGGCGATCGCCACGGGGACCGCCAGAAGCCCCGTTTGTCCGGGCGGCCGGCCGGTGGTCAACGTTTCCGGCCACAGATCGGCCGGCCAGGTGCAGCGGCCCAGGCGGCTGGTCAAATCGAAGCGGCCGCTGAAGTAATCGTACAAGGCCAGGCAAATGGCGTCAGCGGCGAAGAACTTTTGCACGCGGCGCAGGCCGTCCAGGCGGGCGTCGCGCGTATCGCCCGCGGCGGCCCACAGTCCGCCCAGTTCGAGCAGGAACTGCTGGGCATCCCCAGGCGGATGCAAGAGATGGAGGGAGGGATCGGGATCTTTGGACGATGCAAGGGGTTTCATGGTTTGCTTCGATGGCGCCCGTTTCGCGCGGGGTGGACGCGAAACGGGCGCGTGTAGTGACGATCTATGCCGCAGGAGCCGGAGGGGATTTGGCGGCCGGGGGCGATGATGTGGCCGGCGCGCGCAGGTTGGCCAGACCCAGGGCGGTCGCGCGGGTGTTTTCTTCCGTGGCAATCAGCAGCGTCAACACGCCGCCGGCCGCATAGAGGATGACGAAGTAAAACAGGCCGCAGATGACGGGCAGCAATGCAGCAACCCACAGGGCGGCAGTCGGAATAGTCAGCTTGAAGCCGAGCACATTCTGATAGTTGCCGCCGAGAATGAGCGCCAGGCCGGCGGCCAAGCCCAGGAGCAGGCAGATGGCGGCAAACAGGCGCAGCATGAAGCTGGTGAAGCGCAAGAACCCGAAACGCTTTTGCATGACGGGCCTCCTGTTATTTGCCCGTTGCAGGCATGATCGGTTCGACGCCCTTGGCCAGCGGGAACTCCATGAAGATGGTCAAATCAAGGTTGGCGATGAACGGGGCAAACTTCGCCACCAGGTCGAGCACGGCCGGGTCAACGCTGCCTGTGCCTTTGGCCAGTTCCAGCGCGTTGGCCAACTCGGCCTCGCCCCAGCCAATCAACGGCAGTGGGTCATTGTTGACGGAAACCTGCAAACCGGCGCTGCTGGACTTGATATTCATAAACTGGACGTTGGAGCGCATCAGGGACTGGATGGTGTCCGGCGTCAGGTAGATGGGCAGGTTGGCCAGGCCCATCTGCGTCAGGGCAGCGGCATCCGGGCGGAACATCTGGCCGCCGCGGCCAATGACCTGCGGCGCGCCGGCGGCATCGTAGACGATGGGCAAGCGCACCACAGCGGCAGCCTGGCGCTCTTCACCGTTGGCTGCCGGGGAGGGCGGTTCCTGATCTTCGGGCCGCACTTCGATTTGGGTGGCGCCGGCCTTGAGTGGGAACATGAAGACCAGGTCAAGCCCGACGCTGCGCACCATGGGCAGGAGCGAAGGAACCCAGTCGGCCAGGTGCATACCGTTGACCTGCGGATCGAACGTCTGCAGCATCTTGGCCGAGTTCTGCATCGTGTCCTGGTCCCATCTTATGTAAGGTAGAGCCTTCGAATTTACAAAAAGGTAGAGGCCATCGCCCCGATGGAGCAGTTCGATATGTTGGATATTGTTGGCCTGGAACTGGGCGACCTGCTCTGGGGTGAGCTGCAGCGGCGCCATGGGGCTGCCGGTCAGCTTGGCAAGGTCGGCGAGCGACATGCCCATGACGGTGGGCGTGCCTTGTTCATCAATGTTGATGGTGATGCGGGGCAGCTCAACGAGAAACTCCTGGGGGCTGGTCTTCTCACCTTGCGAGGTTGAAGGAACGGGACGCGAGCCACAGGCTGTGAGCACAAGCACTGTGACGAGCAACAGAGAGACAATCCATCCAAATCGCTTTGACACCATAGTCAATGCCTCCTTCAGGTATGTGGGCGCCCGAGCTGCGCCGGCTTGAGATTGCGCGGGGGAAGTGAGTTTGTTGTGGACAAGCACACCAGGGGAGCGAGGCCGCTGAATGAATTCGGGGCGAAGGGGCGTTCCGCCGCCAGGTCGGCCTGCGCCGACCGCAGCTTGGCGGGCATGAATGGGGCGAGTGGGACTCGAACCCACACGGACGGTTAGTCCTTCGGTTTTTAAGACCGATGCGTCTGCCTGTTCCGCCATCGCCCCAGGAATTGGCGTTGATTGATTGTCAGGTATATTCTACACGCACTGACAAAAAATGTAAAATGCGGCGTTGAAAACTTCACGCCAGCACTGTGACCTGGTTGGCCTGCGGGCCCTTGGCGGTATGCTCGATGCCGTATTCAACCAGCATAGCGGGCGCGATGGCGCCGACGTCGGCGGGCAGCGCCGCGCGATGAAAGAAGAGGTCATCACCCGTGGGGCGGACGATGAAACCATAGCCGCGGCGGCCGTTGTACCACTTGATCAGGCCGCGCTCGCGACCAGTCGCCGGCAGCAGTTGCGCGCAGGCCGGGCACAGACGCCGCGTCGGCTCGACGCCGGCCGCCGCGACCTGCTCAGCAGATGTCCAGATGAAAGAAACGCCGCAGCGTTGACACTCCAGGGGGCGATCCCGATAATGACTCATGACGACTCCCAGGGGTTGAACCGCCAACCCCGTTTGACAGATACAAAGTTCTAAGCTAAAATTGACCCAGTCCTGGCGACGTAGCCAAGTGGCAAGGCAGGGGTCTGCAAAACCCCGATCGCCGGTTCAAATCCGGCCGTCGCCTCTCGATTGACTTCCGGGACTTCCAAGTCCCGGAAGTTTTTTGTCTGTAAGTTGAGCGACAGTTTTGTACTTGACAGCCTGTGACTGACCATGTAAACTACTTAACGGCTTCTGCCCTGACCCTCGATCCACGTGTTGTAAACACCCTGAGAGTTAGCGGCGCGTGCATGATTGAACTCGAACCAACCACAAGTCAAGACGTGGAACGATAACGGTCCTTCATGAAGGAGTGTCCCGCATCATGCGTAAACTGAAGGTGGATCTAACAGCGCTGGAATTTGCCATCGAAGACGTGTCAGGAGTAGCCACCTATTATCTCGATATCACCAATGGCGCGGTGATCAAAGTCCGCACCGAGGTCCGCCGCACGTGGGCCAGAATCTACGATGAACTCAGCCGCCAGTCGAATCTCTCCAATGCCGATTTTGCTGCCATGTTCGCTCAGGCCGCGCGCGGAGAAATCACACCCGCCGCACTCCAGACCGTGCATAACCTGGAGATGGGCCTGGGACAACGCGCGTTGCGCGTGCCCCGCGCGGACTCACGCCGTAGTTACGAAGACATCGAAACGTTCATCGCCACCGTGACCGACGAGTCGTTTCGTGAAACATTGACCCAGGCGCTTGGTGGACAAGGCGCTTTTCGTCGTTTCAAGGAAACCCTGGCCTCGGACCGCCATGAGCGCGAACGCTGGTTTCGTTTCAGAAACAACCAGATGCGCCAGCGCGTCGTCGAATGGCTTGCAGCCTACGAGATTGACCCGCTGCTTGGGTCAGAACATGTGCCCGAAAGCGACGAGCCGCCCATGCGCACCCTCCTCCTGCGCGAAATGGCAGAGGTGGTGTGTGCGCTCAAACGGGCGCCTGGCGTGACGCGCATTGCCATGATCGGCTCCCTGGCCACCACCGTGGAGACCCCACGCGATGCTGATCTCCTGGTTTCGGTGGACAATGAGGTCAACCTGGCAACCCTGGCCAGGCTCGGGCGGCGCTGGCGGGCCTTCGTCCAAAGCCTGCACTGCAGCGGCGACATTTTCCTGGCCGACAACCGCGAGAATTACCTGGGACGCACTTGCCCCTGGAAAGACTGCGGTCTGGACCACAACCCTCATTGCGATGCCCGTCACTGTGGCCGTCGTCACTACCTACACGACGATCTGAACACCATTCGCTTGTCGCGTCAGGTTACCTTGACTCCCCCGGTCGAACTTTGGCCCGAAATTGTGCTGCGCGTTCCCGTACCGCAAGACGTAACCGACATCCTGATCCGGTCACTG
Source organism: Anaerolineae bacterium (assembly GCA_041918575.1). Lineage (GTDB taxonomy): Bacteria > Chloroflexota > Anaerolineae > SSC4 > Amarolineaceae > Amarolinea. The sequence goes on from JAYRVL010000221.1 coordinate 5,601, forward strand.
CAACCGTAACTCCCTTCTCTGGCGCCAACCAGGGTGGAAATTCCACCCCGCAACGGCCAGACCTGAATCCGACCCGATGATGAGGTGAATCATGTCGTTAATCGAGGGTGACTCGATCGCCATCCGCAACAGCCGCAAGGTGGCTGCCTGGGGCGTCCATCTATTCACTGCCAGCGGCGTGGCCTGGGGCTTCCTGTCTCTGCTTGCCATTCAGAAGCATGATTGGCTCCTTGCCTTTCTCTGGATGGCCCTATCCGTCGCGGTTGACAGCCTGGATGGCGCCCTGGCGCGGCGCCTGCAAGTCAAGGGCGCACTGCCAGAATTCGACGGCGCACTGCTCGACAACGAGGTGGACTACCTCACCTACGTGGTGGCGCCGGCCTTCTTTCTCTACGAAGCGGCCATGCTTCCGCCCCGCCTCGCCACAACGGGCGCTGTGCTGATCCTGCTGGCTTCGGCCTTTCAATTCTGTCAGGCCGACGCCAAGACCGAAGACCATTTCTTCACCGGCTTTCCATCGTATTGGAACGTCGTCGTGCTCTATCTGTTCCTGTGGGGCCATAGTCCACAGGTCAACTTTGCCGTCGTCATCGCCCTGGTCATCCTGGTTTTCGTACCGGTGCGCTACGTCTACCCCTCACGCACACCGGCCTACCGTCGCGTCACCCTGATGGTGCTCGCCGTGTGGGGCCTGTTGACCCTGACCGCCCTGGCGCAGTATCCGCGCGTAGCGCCCTGGGTCATGTTCGGCTCGATCCTCTGCATCAGCTATTACGTGGCGCTCAGTCTCTATCTCTCCCTCGGCGCCCACAGCCGCCGCCGTTGACGCTAGTCGAAGTACCCCCCAAGCGCATCCACCAGGCGCGAGGTCGCGTGATTACTGTTCAAGGTGAACACATGCAGACCCGGCGCGCCGTTCTCCAATAACTCACGGCACTGCTCGATGGCATACTCGATGCCTGCGGCCTGCTGCGCCGGGCTGCCATCCTCATAACGCAGCAACGCCGCGCTCAGCGCATCAGGAATGTGCGCCCCGCACAGAGAGGTGATGCGCTGAATCTGGGAAAAGCGGGTCACCGGCATGATGCCCGGCACGATAGGCGCCTTGATCCCCGCGCGCGCCGCCTCGTCACGAAAGCGCAAGAAATCGGCATTGCGATAGAAGAGCTGCGTCAACACCACGGACGCGCCGGCCCCTACCTTGCGTTTCAAGTTGTCCACATCCCGGCCCAGGTCGCGACACTCCACGTGTCCCTCGGGATACCCGGCCACCGCCAGGTCGAGCGCAGCGGTGTAATCCTTGATGAAGGCCACCAACTCATTGGCAAAGCGAAAACCATCCGGCGCCGGCGTGAACTGCGCCGCGCCCTGCGGCGGATCCCCGCGCAGCGCCACCAGGTTGCTCACCCCCTGCGCCAACGCGCGATCCACATACTCTCGCACATCGTCACGCGAAGATCCTACGCAGGTGAAGTGGGGCACACTCACCACCTGGAATCGGGTATGGATCATCTCCACCAGTTCCAATGTTTTCGCGCGGGTCGAACCGCCCGCCCCGTAGGTCACCGAAACGAACGCCGGGCGATGCGCCACCAGGTGCGTCAACTCGGTTTGCAGGTTCGCCCAGCTCTGCTCCGTCTTGGGAGGGAAGATCTCCACGGACAGCACCGGCTTGCGTCCTGCGTAAATATCCTTGAACTGCGTCATCTTGGCCTCTGCTACCTCGTTTCACATTGAATCAGCCCGAATCAGCCGCTATCATACACCACACACAGGCATTCTTCCAAAACTGACGTGACTTTGCAGGAATCCCAAATGTGACCGGAATCGAGGCTTTAGTTGGAATTCCTGATGTGCGTGCGCCCAAGCGGTGAAACAGACGACTTTGTGGTACAATACAGGTCGAATTCAATGGCCTCCGCCGAATACGCCACAAAGATGATGTGGATTACCAAAGCCTGTGACTTCTACTACACCCAAACGACAAATCAAAATCGGCCTGGTGCTGTTGGCCTACGTCGCGTTCATCTCTCTCGGTCTGCCTGACGGGCTGCTGGGGGTGGCCTGGCCCTCGATGCGTGCGGACTTCGCGCTGCCGCTGGACGCGCTGGGCATGCTGCTCGTCGCGTCTACCGCCGGCTATCTCACCTCGAGCTTTTTCAGCGGCCGCATCATGGCGCGGCTGGGCGTTGGCGGGCTGCTGGCCGCAAGCTGCGCGGCGACGGGCGGCAGTCTGCTGGGCTACACCCTGGCGCCTTCCTGGTGGGCGATGATTCCACTCGGCATGGTCGCGGGGTTGGGCGCGGGCGCGATTGACGCCGGTCTTAACACCTACATCGCCTCCCACCACGGTGAGAGCCTGATGCAGTGGCTCCATGCCTCCTTCGGCGTTGGCATCACCCTCGGCCCCATCATCATGACCACCGGCCTGAACCTGTTCGGCGCCTGGCGCGTCGGCTATGTGGTGGTCGGCGCTGCCCAACTGGCGCTGGCGGGCTGCTTTGCTTTCACGGCCAGGCTCTGGCAACAGGACGGCGCAGCCAGCGAGAACCCGGCCGATATGCGCCTGACCGATTTCAAGACACCGATCGGCGAAACCCTGCGTCAACTTTCGGCCTGGCTCAGCATCCTGATGTTCTTCATCTACACCGGAATCGAGGTCACGTTAGGCCTGTGGGCCTACACCCTGTTGACCGAGTCGCGCGGCATCGCGCCGGCGATCGCGGGCCTGTGGGCGGGCAGCTATTGGGGCACGTTCACCGTGGGCCGCGTCATGGCCGGCCTCTATGCGTCCCGCGTGGGCGCGGGCCGCCTGGTGCAGATCAGCCTGCTCGGTGCGCTGGTCGGCGCACTGCTCCTGTGGTGGAACCCGGCGCCGGCGGTCAGCCTGTTCGGCGTTGGTTTGGTTGGCTTTGCCGTCGCGCCCATCTTCCCCGCCCTGGTCTCCAGCACGAGCGCCCGCGTGAGTCGAGCACATGCGGCCAACACCATCGGCATGCAGATCAGCGCGGCCGGCCTGGGCGCAGCGCTGCTGCCCTCGGCGGCCGGCAGCCTGGCGCGCTTTACCTCGTTGGAGGTGATCCCCATCTACCTGGCGGCGCTGATCACCACCCTCATCCTGCTGCACCGCCGGTCCACGCGCTAGACAAGGATCGCGCAACGCCATGCGCGCAGGCTACGCCACCTGCACGGTCAAGAACTCCCACAGGGCGCCGTTGAACGCGGCCGGCGCTTCCAGGCAGGCGAGATGCCCGGCATTTTCCAGGACGACCAGACGAGCGCCCGGCACTGCGCGCGCCATGGCCTCCGATTCTGTCAGCGGAATCAACCGATCCTCCGCGCCGGCAATTACCAGCGCCGGCAGATACAACCCCTCCAACACGTCCTGGCTGTCGCGGCGACCGGCCATGCCAAGCTGCGCATTGGCCAGTGATTCGACCGCCGCGCCGGCCATGATTTGCCGAACCTGCGCCGCCAGGCGCGGTTGCTGTTGGAGCGTGACCGGCGCCAGCAGTTTAGGCAGCATGTCGTCTGCCACGGCGAGCGCGCCCTGTTGCCTGGCCGTCGTCGCGGCCGCCTGACGCCTGGCCCTGCCCTCAGCATTGTCTGCGCTTGCCCGTGTGTTGACCAGGACCAGCCCGCGAATCATCTCCGGGTACTGGCGAGCAAAGGCCAGGGTCACATAGCCGCCCATCGAATGGCCGCCGATGACCGCGCTGCGCACGCCCAGGCGCTGCAGCAGCGCATGAACGTCAGCCGCCAACATTTCCATCGTGTACGGGCCGAGGGTCACTGCGGATTCGCCAAAGCCCCGCAGATCAGGGGTGATGACCCGAAAGCGCGTCTTCAGCGCCTCCACCTGCGGCGCCCAAATGGCGCGCTGCAAAGGAAAGCCGTGAATCAACACCACCGCCATCCCCTCGCCATCATCGCCAAACGCCATCTCGAACTCATTGATCCTTGCTTGCATGATTGACCGTCTTGCCTTCCTTTTCGATTTGCGCTACACTAGCGCCATGCCATTCAACCACCATCCACGAACAGTCTACTTGATTCGCCACGCCACCCCTGACTGGGCCGACCACTCTCTCCCGTATGATGTTCCGCCCGGCCCTACCTTGACGGCGCAGGGTCGCCAGGAAGCACACCTGCTGGCCAGCCATATGACCCGCGCCGGCATCGGCCACATCTTTTCATCTGAAATGGCCCGCGCCAAAGAGACCGCAGACATTCTGGGGCAGCGTTTGTCGCTGCCGGTGGAAATTGAGCCTGGGTTGATCGAGATTCCGGCCGGTGAAACCCGTGAAGCCCTGGCGCAGCGCATGGCGTCCCTGTGGCAGCGCCGCGTTTTGGATGACGCGGCCACGCAGCCCATTGCCCTGGTGTCGCACGGCGGCCCCATCGAGGCGCTTCTACGCACAGTGGCGCATCCTCCGCTTGACCTGCAGCCGTACAAACAGCGCTTCGACCGCCAGAACCCCCTGCCGCCGGCCGGAGTTTGGGAATTGACGCGACAGCCCGATGACACCTGGCAGGCCACTCTCGTTTTCTTCCCGCTGGCCCGCGCCTGAATCACAGCACTGACATCCTGCCCGGCGCCGCCCGACTGACCCGCGATCAGGCCTGCTGTTCTTCGCCGGCCGCCGGTGTTCCCTGGCTGGGGCGCGGGTCATGCACAGCCGTGACCAGCACCAGCACGGCCAGCACGCCGCCCACCAGCGCCAACCAGAACATCGCCGGATAACCCGACAGGTCAATCGCCCATCCGCCCAACAGCGGCGCCAGCACGCCAGAGGGAGCGGTCAAGGTGTTCGCCAGGCCCACGTAGGCCGGGCGCTCCTGTTGGCTGCCGAATTGCAGCGTGAACGTGATGCCAACGAGCCAGAAACAGACGCTGCTGATGCCGGTGAGCACGAAGATGACAAAGAGCCAGCCCGCGGTGGGCGCCAGAATGGCGACAATCGGCGCGATGGCCGCGGCCACGGTGCCGGCAATCATGGCCTGGCGATGGCCCCAGCGGTCTCCCAACATGCCCATCAACGGATTGGCGACCATCTGCGTCACCATCAGGCTGCCGGTGAGCAGGCCCAAGAGCGCCGGGTCAGCGTTGAACCGCTTGACAGCGTAGACGGTGATGAAGGCGCTGGGGATGACGGCAATGCTCTGCAGCCAGCGGCTGAACAGGTACCAGCGAAAATTGCCGTCCGCAGCCAGGATCGCCCAGAGCTGGCGGCGGAAAGTCAGCGCGCTCATAGCGGGCGGGGTATCCGTATCGGGCGCCTCGCGGGTGGCGGCGAGAAAGACCCAGGAGATGCTCATCGCGGCCGCGCACAAGAAGAAACACATGGCGAAGTTGGCCGGATAAGGCTGGTCATTGAGAATCCAGCCGGCCGCCACTGCGCTGCCGGTGCCCAAGAGCGAGCCGAACGCAGCCTGTGTGCCGAAGAACAACCCCCAGCGCGTGGGGGGAATGGTGCGGCTGATCATCGTCTGCCAGAAGTTGGCGGTCAGGCCGGCGCCCACTCCTTGCACCGTCAGGAGCGCAAAGGTGATGACCAGGGCCTGACTGGCGCTCAGCCGCGCCAGTTGCAGCGCCAACACGCCAAAGAGCACATAGGGAGTGCGTTCAAGAATGGTGATGGTGACAACGGCGGGTTTCAGCCGCGCCCGCGAGGCCACGGCGCGGGCTGTGAACACCTGGGGCAACTGCCAGAAGACCGTATGAACCGCCGGAATCAGGCCGATGAGCAGAGCCGAATCGGTCAGATGACTGACAAACAGGGGCAGGACGGTGACCCAGGAGGCGAAGCCGATGCCAAGCACAAAGAAGCCGCCGTCCAGCACATTGACGGTGAAATTGTAGCGATAGTGACGCAGCACGTAGGCAGACATGGGCGACCTTCCTCTCATGGCAGGCAAGCAAGCGATTGAAATCGCGCCTGATGGGCCTGACGGCCGGGCGTCCACCCGCGTGGACGCGATGTCGGTCGGCGCAGGCCGACCTTGCGGCGGAACGCCCTTGCGCCCCGAATTCATTCGGCCGCCAGATGCCTGGGCCTGGGCGACCTGGGCCTGGGCGACCTTCCTCTCACACAAGAAAACGCCGCCCAGCGGCGGCGCCCTGCACTCCGCACTCATTATACCAGGCTTGTTCCTTTCTGGCAATCGGTCTATAATGCCATCCTCTCGAAGAACGAGGGCCACGGGGTCCCCAGCCCGCTTGCACATCCAGGGAGTGACGTCGCCATGCTCACCATCCAAGCCTTGTACCAGGGTAAATTTCAGAGCCACCCATCCTCCAGCCAGATCGCCGATCTCGTCGCGCATGCGGATGCACTGGTGTGGGTGGACATGGTTGCGCCAACGGCGGCCGAACGCCAGGTGCTGCACACCCAGTTCCAGTTTCACCCGCTGGCGGTGGAGGACATCGAACACCGCCACCAGCGCCCCAAGATCGAGGTTTACGACGATCATTATTTCATTGTCGTATACGGAGTGACCCTGAACGCGGATCAGGAAACGATTCGACTACGCGAGGTTGCCATTTTTCTGGGCAAGAATTACATCGTAACGGTCCATGACGAGCCGGCGCCTGAGCTGCAGGCCGCGCTGGAACGCTGGGAGCACAGCACGGAGTCCATTGGTTCGGACCTGGGAGCTGTCCTCTACGCCATCATGGACGGCCTGGTAGATGAGTATTTCCCGCTCATCGATGCCGTAGCCGAGCGGGTTGAGGTTCTGGAAGAAAAGATCTTCGAGCGTTTCGACCGTGATGCTTTGAGCGACATCTTCACGTTGAAGAAAGAGCTGCTGGCGCTGCGACGGGTCGTGGCGCCTCAACGTGATGTGTTCAACGTGTTGATGCGCCGCGACCCGCCCATTCTACCGGTCGGCTCCGTGATCTATTTTCAGGATGTGTACGACCACACCGTTCGCGTCCTGGACAGCATTGACACCTATCGCGACCTGCTCTCCAGCGCGCTGGATGCTTTTTTGTCGGTTCAGAGCAACGCCCTGAATGAGGTCATGCGCCGACTGACCGTCATTTCGACCATCTTCTTGCCCCTCACCTTCCTGAGCGGCTTTTTTGGCATGAATTTCGACGCCCTGCCATTCGAGAGTCCCCTGGCGTTTTGGCTTAGCCTGGCGATCATGGCGCTGACGCCGCTCGTCATGGTGCTTTGGTTTCGCCTGCGCGGCCTCAGCGGTTGAGTTACTTGGTAATGACGAACGATCCGCCCTGGATCAACTGCCCTTTGTACTGCAGTTCAAGCGTATAGACGCCGGGGTCGAGCGCGCCATTCTGCATGAAGATAGAGGCGTCGTAGATGTCCTTCTGTGTGTCATCTACGGTTTCAGTGCCGCGTAAAACTTCGGCGCCATCGAAGAACCAGACCCGATCGAACGTCATGCCGCTGACCAGCCTTTCGGTTTCGAACACGCCGTGGATCGTAGATGCGCCGGCCGCAAATTGGTTGCTCGGCTCGATCGGTTCGAAGTCTTCGGTGACGGTCTGGGCAAAAACGATCGGCTTGAAGATGGGAACATCAGGACGCCGTTCGCTCACCTCGAAGCTGGCGGACTGCGCCAGTTTGCCGGCGATGTACAGCTTCAATTCCCATTTGCCGGCGCTCAATCCATTCTCGTCGAAGGTGCTCAGCCAACTGACGCCAAACGAATCGTGCGGCCAGACTTCCGTTTTGCTTATGCCCTCCAGCAGCTCGCCATCCCGGAACCATTCACGACGCCATTCGGTATTGGCAGGAATATCGGTGTAATCGAACGATGCGTACACCTTGAAGATGCCTTCCGGAAACGTCGTTCCGCTGCGGATGATTCGCTCATCGTCAACCACGCCCAGGCCAAACGTAATCGGGCCAAAGGCCGGCGCAGGAGGGGTTGTGGGTGTGGGCGGCGGCGCCGGCGTCGGGGTGGGCGCGGGCGCGCCGCCGCACCCGGCCAACGCCAGCAGCAGGCAGGCCACGATCAGTAGAATCCAACGGTGTCGCATTTCTCAAGTTCTCCTATTCCTTGTTTTTCCGGGGTGCTGCCAGTCAGATCAAAAGAAGCGCTGGCGGCGCCCTCTTGCAGGGGCCGCAGGTCGGCGGCGACGATGGTAACGAAATGGCCCGACCCTGTCAAATCATCAGGGGCGGCCCGGTCGTTCACGAGTGAGCGCTGGTCTTGCCCAGGTAGGCTTCGACGATGCGCGGATCGGCGCGCAGATGCTCGGCCGGGCCGTGTTGGACGATGTGTCCGCTTTCCAGGACATAGGCGTAGTCCGCGATTTGCAGGGCCTTGCGCGCGTTTTGTTCCACCAGGAGAATGGTCGCGCCCTGCGCCTTCAGGTCGGCGATGATGCGGAAAATTTCTTGCACCAGGAGCGGCGCCAGGCCCAATGAAGGCTCATCCATCATCAACAGTCGCGGGCGCGCCATCAGGCCGCGACCAATCGCCAACATCTGCTGTTCGCCGCCGGAAAGTGAACCGGCCTCCTGGCGCCGTCGTTCCCGCAGCCGCGGGAAACGCTGAAACGTGGCGTCCAAGTCCGCACGAACGTTGGCGTGATCGCGGCGCCGGTTGGCGCCTACCAATAGATTCTCCTCCACGCTCAGGGGCGCCAGGATTTGACGGCCTTCGGGTACCTGCACCAGGCCCAGGGCCGCCACCCGATCCGCGCGCCAGCCTGTGATGTTCTGCCCGTCGAACGTGACGCTGCCCTCGGCCGGGACCAACAGCCCGCTGATCGTGTTCAGGGTGGTAGATTTGCCTGCGCCGTTGGCGCCCACCAGCGCCACCACGCTGCCCTGCGCCACGGTGAAGCTGATGCTCTTCAGCGCAGCAATCGCGCCGTAGGCGGTGGCCAGATTGGTGACTGTGAGCATGGTTCTGTTACCCCTCACTCTCGTCCTCGCCCAAATAGGCCTCGATGACGCGGGGGTCATGGCGCACTTGCTCGGGCGATCCGGCCGCGATGGCGCGGCCAAAATTGAGCACCACGATCTGATCGCAAATGCTCATGATCAGATCCATGTGATGTTCGATGACCAGCAGCGTCAGGCCGGCCGCGCGCAGTTCCAGTAAGAACTGCGCCAATTGCTCTGTTTCTGTGGCCACCATGCCGGCGGCCGGCTCATCGAGCAGCAGCAGCCGCGGCTCCAGCGCCAGGGCGCGGGCAATTTCTACGCGGCGTTGGTCTCCATACGAAAGCGCGCCGGCCGCGACCGGCGCCAGGTGCTCCAGGCGCAAGCGGCGCAGAAGCTGGAGGGCGGCCGCCCGCGTCGCCTGCTCTGCGCGGCGACTGCCAGGCAGGCGCAGCAGCGTCTCGATGATGGCGCCCCGTTGATGCAGGTGATGGCCGACCATGACATTTTCCAGCACGGTCAGGTCGCCAAACAAGCGGATATTCTGGAAGGTGCGGCCGATGCCGTTGCGGGCAATTTCATGCGCAGGCAGGTGGTTGATGATGGCGCCGTCGAAGACGATGCGCCCCTCGTTGGCCGGCGTCAGCCCGCTGATGATGTTGATGAGCGTGGTTTTGCCCGCGCCGTTTGGGCCAATCAGGCCGCAGATAGCGCCGGGCATGACAGCGAAGGAGACATGATCGAGCGCGGTCACGCCGCCAAACTGGCGGCTGACCTCGGCGACGCGCAGCAGCGCCTGGGTGTGATCAGGCATGGGGCTTCACTCCTGCGCCGTCGGGACGGCCGGCCGTGACCAGAAGCGCAAGCGGCGCCAAAAGCGCGGATCGGCCAGGCCGGCCGGCAAATAGATGATCGCCAGCATGATGATGAGACCGTTGATGGCTTCGCGCTGTTCGCGCAAGAAACGCAGCGTTTCCGGCAGGGTCGAAAGCAGAATGGCGCCCAGGATGGGGCCGGCCCAATGGGTCATGCCGCCGAGCACAGCATAGGCCAGGATGTCCACCGCGCGGCCGAAGACGTAATTGCGCGGGTCAATGACGCGTACGATGGGGGTGCTCAAGGCGCCGGCGCCGGCGGCCAGCGCCGCGCCGAGCACGAAAACGAGCAGCTTGTAGCGCACTACCTGGATGCCGAGGGTGGAAGCGGCTGTTTCGTCCAGGCGAATGGCGGCCATGAGGCGGCCGTAGCGCGAGTGCTGCATGGTGGCCAGGCTGTAGATGCAGGCCAGAACATAGAGCAGGATCGGCCAAGTGGTGTCT
>JAYRVL010000222.1:0-3687 GCA_041918575.1 Anaerolineae bacterium
ATCTCAACGATCTCCGTGGCCGGGCTTTCGCGGGTGTCCTCGGTGTCGGGCTTATAGCTCATGCCGATGGCAACCAGGCGAGGCGCGGTCAGATGAGCCACGGCCCGGCGCACGCGACCGGCAATTTTATGCGGCACCTCGTCGTTGACCAGCCGCGCCGTGAAGATCAGCCGCGAGTTGGCCGGGTCTACCTCTTTGATGAACCACGGATCGAGCGGGATACAGTGCCCGCCCACGCCGATGCCGGGATGCATGATGTTGACGCGAGGATGTTTGTTTGCCAGCCGGATGACCTGCAGCGGGTCAATGCCCAGTCCTTCGGCCACCGCGGCAAACTCATTGGCCAGCGCGATGTTGACATCCCGAAAGGTGTTTTCACACAGCTTGCACAGCTCGGCCGTCACATCATCGGTCAGATAAAGATTGCCCTTGACAAATGACGCGTAGAGCGCACGGGCTTTCTCGCGGCCCACCGGCTCGGCGCAGCCGATGACGCGATCGTTATGCACGATCTCGTAGAACACATCGCCGGGCAGGATGCGCTCCGGACAGTGAGCCAGGTGAATGTCGCTGCCAACCCGCAGCCCGCTGCGCTCCAGCAGGGGGGTCGCCACATGGCGGCAGGTCAGCGGTGGAATCGTGGACTCGATGATGACCAGGTTGCCCGCGGCCAGGTGGGGGAGCAGCGATTCGATGGCGTTGATGACATAAGAAAGGTCGGCCACTTTCTTGCGTGGCTGCACCGGTGTGGGCACGGCGATGATGAAAATGTCGGCCGGGCAGGGCGCGTGGCGTGCGCTCAGGTTCTGCCGCACCGTTGGCTGGCGCAGCAGCGCCTGCAGCTCAGCCTCTTTGAGGTGCAGCACCCCTTCGTTGATCGCCGCCACGATGTTCTCGTTGATATCAACGCCCACCACGCGCCAGCCGGCGCGCGCCAGCATCAGACTGGCCGGCAGCCCCACGTAGCCGGTGCCCACCACCACAACCTGGCAGGATGGCGCGCTCGTCTCCTCAGCAAGGCGGCTAACGTCGGCCATAGAACTCCTTTTGCCATTCGATCGTGCGCGCCACCCCTGCGGCCAGCGAAACCGTGGCCCGGTGCCCCAGATCGCGCACCGCCTTGAGGGTGTCGGCGCGCTTATCACGCGTGTTGTGCGCCTCGTACTCCAGGTAAGTCACCAGGCGGTCGTCCTTGCCCAGGTAAGCCAGGATCATATCCGAAAGCGCCTTGATGTCGTGATACTCGTCGCCGGCAATGTTGTAAATTTCGCCGGGTTGGAAGCGCTCGCAGATGTTCGCCAACGTGCGCACGCAGTCATCAATGTAGGTGGAACTGCGATGATGGTTGAGATAGACCGTGTAAGGCAGATCGTGCAGCGCGCGGTAGATGAACAGGCAAATGACGCTGCGGTAGGGTGAATAAGGCTCGCCCGGCCCGTAAGTGTTGAACAGCCGCACGCGCACCGTTTCTGTGCCGAAGCGATCCATCGAGTTCATGATCTGCTGTTCATTGACCCATTTGCTGATGGCGTAGTCGTTCAACTGCCGCACCGCAAAGCGCGCCATCACATCTTCGCTCATGACGCCGGCATAATCACCGTAGACTTCGGAACTGCTGAAGGCGATCAGGCGAAAACGCTGCTCCTCCTGCATGCGTAAGATGTTCTTCGTGCCGATGGCGTTGGTTTGCCAAACTTTCTCATAGTAATCTTCGCCGTTGTTGCGCCCAAACTCAGCCGCCAAATGATAGACCGCATCGAACTCGTGCTGCTTGAAGAGCCGCTCGACCTGCCTGAACTCACCCACATCGCAGCGCATGTACTGCGCGTCGAAATGATGCGCCAGATCGCACAGCCACACCTCGTGGCTGCGCGCGCGCAACTCACGGACAAGCACACTGCCGACCGCCCCCAGGCCGCCGGTCACCAGGATTCGCATGATGTACTTCCTTTCCAGAATTTAGTGTAACTATTCAGGTACCCTGCGCCGACTACAGCCGCCGAATGAATTCGGGCCGCAAGGGCGTTCCGTCGCCAGGCCGGCCTACGCCGACCGACATTGCGTCCACGCAGGTGGACGCCCGGTCGTCACGTCCAGCAGGCGCGATTTCAATCGCGCTTGCTTGCGTCAGTCACGGCTCATAGCCGGTGAGCAGCCGGTAGGCGAACAGCGGGGTGGTGGTCATGTAGCGTTTGAACAGCCGCCGCGGTTCCTGCACCATGCGAAAGACCCACTCCAATCCCGCCATGCGGACCGGTTCGGGCGCGGCGCGCACCTTGCCGGCCATGACGTCGAACAAACCGCCAACGCCGGCAATCACGGGGATGCGCAGGTCGCGCTTGCTGCGGGCGATCCACATCTCCTTCATCGGCGAGGGCAGGGCCACCAACAGAATCTGCGCCCGGCTGTCGTTCATCGCCGCGACCATCGCCTCCTCGTCCGCCGGCTTGAAGAAGCCGTTGCGCTGGCCGGCAATCAGCAGCCGCGGCCAGCGGCGACGCGCCCGCGCCGTCACCTCTTGCACAATATGCTCCTCCGCGCCAAAGAAGTAGACGCTGTACTCGTTCAGCTCGGCCGCGTCGAGCAGGCGATGCGTGAAGGGCGGCAGGCCGACCTGTTCCGGCACCGGCAGGCGCTTGATCCATTTGGCGCCCCACGCCACCGCCTTGCCATCGGCCAGCGCCAGCTCGAAGTCTTGCACAACACGGCGGAAATCCGCATTCTCATGCGCCAGGATGGTCTGCGCCGCGTTGATGGGCACAATGCACACCTGGCGCGACCGGGTGATGGCGTCCTGGCAAATGGCAATCGCCTGCGCCTCACTCACGCAGTCCACTGGCAGCCCCATCAGGTGTACGCGGGTCGGCGTCGGAACGCCGATTTCAACAGACTGAGCACTTGTGGGTGGCATTGACACGTTTTCTTTTCCCTACAGCACATCTTCCAGGGCATTGGCCAACCGGTCGAGGAAGGCGGTCTCGTTGTAGCGCTCTTCGATGATGCGGCGGTTGGCCGCGCCCATCCGCAGTCGCAAGGCCCGATCCGCGCACAAACGCACCAACTGCTGCGCCAACCCGGTCGGATCGCCCGGCTTGACAAAGAGACAATGCGTGCCCTCGGTCAGCATGTCGGGCAGCGCGCCGGCCGCGGTGACAATCACGGGCAACTGCGCGGCCATGGCCTCCATCACCGAAAGCCCGATCGCCTCGGTGTAGGAGGGCAGGATAAAAATATCAGAATCTACCAGGGTTTGCAACTTTTGCTCATCCCGAATGACGCCCAGGAACTTCACGGTCTCTTCCAGGTGATGCTCTTGAATCACCTGGCGAATGGCGCCAGCCGCATTGTCGTGCTCCGGGATGAAGGTGATGTTGCGTTCCTTATTGATGAATTCGCCGGCGAGCTGCACGCGCAGTTTCACCTGCATCTGCGGCAGCGCCAACGGCAGCGCACGCACCAGGTCCACCGCGCCTTTGGCGAACGAGATGTGCCCCATGAAGATCACCCGAATCTCAGCCAGGTCGTCATCCGGCGGCCGGCTGCGCGGCGGGTAGCGGGTCGCCACGCCATAGGCGGCCACGCGGAACTTCTCCGGGGTCACCAGGTTGTCGAACTGCTGCTTGAGCCGTTCGCCGCCGATCAGGAAGGCATCGGTCCGTCGAAACACGCGGCGGATGTAGGCCCGGA
>JAYRVL010000223.1:0-12463 GCA_041918575.1 Anaerolineae bacterium
ACTTCCTCTCTCCTACTTCCTACTTCCTCTCTCCTACTTCCTACTTCCTCTCTCCTACTTCCTACTTCCTACTTCCTCACCCACACCCCGCGCCCCTCAACCACGCGACCCACTTCCCAAGCCAACTGGCCAAGTTCGGCGCAGGTTGTATAGAATTTCTGCAACTGTCCGGCCGCCACGGCCAGCAGCAGGCCGCCGGAAGTCTGGGGGTCGTACAGGATCAGCTCGTCGGCGCGACTGATGATGGGCGCCAACTGCACGCGTGGGCCGAAGAAGTCCCGATTGCTATACGTGCCGCCCGGCGCCAGACCTGCCTCCGCGTAACGCCGCGCGCCCGGCAGCAGGGGCAGGGCGTCGAACGAAAACTGCAGAGCGCCGGCGCTGCCCTCGGCCATCTCGCAGGCATGACCCAGCAGACCAAAGCCGGTAATGTCGGTGGCGCAGCGCACCCCGGCCGCCTGACCGGCCAGCATGGCGCCGCGGCCCAGGGTCAACATACTGGCGATGGCGGTCTCCATGTCATCGGCGTCTGCCTGATCGCGCTTCCAGGCCGTGCTGATCAGGCCGGCGCCCAGGGCCTTGGTCAAGATCAGGGTATCGCCCACCGCCGCGCCGGTCTTGCGAAAAAGGCGCGCCGGATGAACTTCGCCAATCACCGCCAGGCCGTAGACCGGCTCCGGGTTCTTGATCGTATGCCCGCCCAGGATGATGGCGCCGGCGCGGCGCACCTGTTCCGCGCCGCCCTGCAAAATCTGCGCAATGACCGCCGTGGGCAGGCTTTCAGGAAACGCGGCGATATTGAGCGCAAAAAGCACCTCGCCTCCCATCGCGTAGACATCGCTCAGCGCGTTGGCCGCGGCGATGGCGCCAAAGGTGGCGGGATCATCCACGATGGGCGTGAAAAAATCGGTCGTTGCAATCAGCGCCCGCTCCGCGCTGATCTGGTAGACGCCCGCGTCATCGGGCGCGTTCAAACCCACCAAAACAGCCGGATGCTGCATGGCGGGAAAGAGCGGCTCAAGCTGACGCAGAACCTGCGCCAGGGCTTCAGGAGCCATTTTCGATGCTCAGCCCGCGCAACTGGCCAGGCTGGTCAGGCGGACGCGGCCGCGCAGATCGTCAGTTGACATCGTTCCAAATTCCCGATCTCAAGGATAGGGCGCATTATACCGGAAGGGTGCAGCGTTGGCAAGCGTTCTCTGACAGTTCGCCCTTAATCATTTGACAGTGACGCCAGAAGACAGGTATAATGCACGGCACGATACGGGAGAGGAGTGCCTTTCTGCCTCGCCCGTTTCTGCTGTTATAAACCAAAAACAGGTTCAGGCTGCAGCTCGAACAGCGGCGCTTGAACTGGAATTTTTTTTCATGAGGAGTTTCTGATGCCAAAGCGAACATGGCAACCTAAGGTAAGGCGGCGTCTGCGCGTGCATGGATTCCGCAAGCGCATGCAGACCACGGATGGCCGCAATGTGATCAAGGCCCGCCGCCTGAAGGGCCGCAAACTGCTGTCAGTGGCCCTGACCTGGCGCAAGATGCCGCCCAAGTAAACAATCTGTGAACGACTGCTGGTGAAACGTCGCTACCGACTGCGCGAGCCTGCGCGTTTTCGTGAGGCGCGTCGTGCAGGAAAATCATGGACGAATTCGCTCCTTGTTCTGTGTGTATTGCCAAACGGATTGAATCAATGCCGGTTTGGTTTTTCGGTCAGCCGACAGCTCGGCAATGCCGTGCGGCGGAACCGAGTGCGCAGGCGTCTGCGTGAAATCGTGCGCCTGCATTTGGCGGCCATCGGGCCAGGGTGGGATGTGGTAATCATTGCCCGTTCATCCGCGGCCCAGGCCGATTTCTCCACCCTGGAGACGGCCTGCCTTGCATTACTCAGGCGCGCCTCGTTATTGTCATAGGATGTGATCGGTTACGCATGGCCAGGGCTTTCATGCTGCAACTCATTCGGCTCTATCAACGCTTCATCTCACCAGCGCTGCCGCCGAGTTGCCGTTTCACTCCCACCTGCTCGCATTACACCTACGAAGCCATTGAGCGATACGGCGTGTTCAAGGGCGGTTGGCTGGGTATCAAGCGCATTGCGCGCTGCCATCCCCTCAACCCCGGCGGTTTCGACCCTGTGCCATAAGGGCAAATTGTGTTGTTGTAAAGGAATCAAGATGCGCAAATTACGCTCGGTTGGTCTCATCGTTGCCCTGCTGGCCCTGATGCTTTTGCTCACCAGTTGCGGCGCGCCAACCGCGACCGACCCCAACACTCCCCCAAACGGCTGGTGGGAGACGCTGGTTGTTTTTCCGCTGGCGGCCGCCCTCTCCTGGATGAACAAGATGCTGCAATCCATCGGCCTGCCCTACAGCTATGGCTTTGCGATCATCCTGTTCACCATTCTCATCAAGATCGTCACCCTGCCGTTGACGATGGCGCAGCTGCGCTCCATGCGCACCATGCAGCACTTGCAGCCCCGTATGCAAGAACTGCAGAAAAAGCACGGCAAGGATCGTGAGGCCCTGACCAAGGCTCAGATGGAGTTGTACAAGGAAGCAGGCTACAATCCGGCTGGCGGTTGTTTGCCCCTGCTCATCCAAATGCCGATCTTGTTCGGTCTCTATCAGGCGCTCTATCGCCTTACCAATATCGGTGAACTGGTCAACCAGGCCTTCTTCTGGATTCCAGACCTGGCTTACCCCGTGCAGACCGAAGGCATGCAGTGGATTACCAAGGCCTTTGCTGCCGGCCAGTATGGTACGCTGATCAGCTATTTGATTCTGCCCGTTTTGTTGGTGGTAACGCAGATCCTGCTGCAGAAGATGTCGCAGCCGGCCGTTGGTTCCAACCAAGAACAGGACCCGCAGCAGGCGACCATGCAGCAAACGATGACCTTGATGCCGCTCGTGTTCGGCTTCGTTTTCATCTCCCTGCCCTCTGGCCTTTCGCTCTACTATGTGGTCAGCAACATCCTCAGCATGATCCAGCAGTATTTTGTGACCGGCTGGGGGTCTCTCAAGATTCCCAGCATCAACCTGAGCCGGGTTGCGCCCGCCCTACGGTCATCAGGAGACACGTATATTCCACGGGAGTCCGATCCCAACGTGTCGCGTGAGCCCGAAGCCGGTGCTGTCAAAGCACGTCGTCGCACAAAGAAGAGGAAGTAAGTCGGTTATGGCTACCCCAGAAGAAAGCATTGAGATTCGCGCCAAGACGGTTGATGCGGCCATTCGCGAGGGGTTGCGTCGCCTCAACTTGGCGCGCGAACAGGTGGATATTGAAATTCTGTCCGAGGGCAGTCGCGGCATCCTCGGTTTTGGAGCCGAAGATGCGCGCGTGCGCCTGACTCCGCGGCCACCGGTCGCGACCGCGCCGCCGGCGCGATCGTTCCGGCCCGAACCACCCCCTGAACCGAAACCGGTCAGCCCGTCGCCGTGGCCGGCCCGGCCCGAACCACCCCCTGAACCGAAACCGGTCAGCCCGTCGCCGTGGCCGGCCCGGCCCGAACCGCCTCCTGAACCGAAACCGGTCAGCCCACCGCCGCGGCCGGCCCGGCCCGAACCGCCTCCTGAACCGAAACCGGTCAGCCCACCGGCGGTCCAACCGCCGCGACCACCCCGATTGCCCCGCTTCAACGAAGCAGAGCCGCCTGCGCCCAGAGAAACAGCGCCGGCTGCGCCAACCTCCGCGTCCGCGCCGGAGCCGCCGGCCGTCAACGCCGAGCCAGAATCAGCACTGACGACCAAACCGAAAGTCGAAAAGGCGGCAGTCAGCGATGCAACCCTGGTGGAGACAGCCACCGAGATCCTCGGCAACATGCTCGAAATGATGGGCATCAACGCCACGGTGCGCGGTCATGTGTCCGCGCCGGACATGCCTGGTCGGGACGGTGAATCAACCCTGATCCTGGACATCGTCGGCAACGACCTGGGCATCCTGATTGGCCGCCGCGGCGAGACCCTCAGCGCCCTGCAATACCTGACCCGGCTGATGCTCAATCACCGTCTGCATCATTGGACCAACGTCGTCGTGGATGTGGAAGAATACAAGAACCGCCGCGAGCGCGCCCTGCAGCAGTTGGCCGCACGCACCGCGGAGCGCGTCGCCGCCACCGGCCGCACCCTGGCCCTGGAGCCAATGCCCGCCCGCGAGCGCCGCATCATCCACATCGCCCTGCGCAATCACCCGGAAGTGCATACCGAAAGCGTCGGCGAAGGCGAAAACCGCAAAGTGACCATCATCCCTAACGCCGCTCAGTGATGCAACGGGCGTAGGGAATGAAGCGCGCCCCGGGGGCGTGATTGTCGCATGGACGCGTCACGCCTCCGGCAGGGCCTGCGCTAAACGGTGTTGATCTTGCAGGCCCCGCCTCCTGGCCGGAGGGCGTCGGCAAGGATGCAATCTTGTGGGTTGAACAATGATCACCATCCCAGACTCCGCCCTACACTTCGGCTTCGACAACGGCCCCGGCGGGCCGCACGCCAGCCGCACCATGATGCTGTCCGAGTTGCGCGCCCTGTTGGACGCATGTCCGCCTTCCGCCGCCTATAAGCAGTACAGCGCCGCAGTCGTGGCGCAAAACGTACTCCTCAAACGCACTGAAACCACGCGTCGTGAGTCGTTGCGCCGCTTGCGCGAGTTGTATGGCCTGAGTCGTTCGATGGTTATCTTCCGCGCTTTGCGCGATCTTTGGGACGAAGCGCCAGCCGAGCAGCCATCCCTGGCCCTGCTGGCGGCGCTGGCGCGTGACCCACTGCTGCGAGCAACGGCCAAACCCGTGATAGACGCGCGCCCTGGCGACCCTGTTAGCGCAGGGATGTTGGCTGAAGCTGTTACAGAACAATTCTCCGATCGGTTGAACCCCATGAGCCGCGCCAGCATCAGCCGGCATGCGGCCTCAACCTGGACCCAGGCGGGTCATCTGCAAGGACGATCTCACAAGGTGCGGGCTGCCCTTGCCCGCGGCCCGGCGGCCGTGACCTATGCCCTCTTCTTGGGGTATCTGTGCGGCGCGCGTGGGGCTGCCTTGTTCGAGACGTTCTGGGCGCGCATCACGGACGCTGCCACAGCCGAGTTGCATGAGCAGGCCTTTGTCGCGGCGCGCCTGGGGTGGTTGGAGTATCGGCGCGTCGGCGACGTGACCGAGGTGCGTTTCTCCTATCTGCTCAGGGACGAGGAGGGGGCGGCCGGTGAGTGAGATCGAGCTCCTCTTGCAGCAATACGAACACCTGGTTGGGATGCCCTGGGCCGAGCGCTTGTCGGGCGCCGAGAAGGTCTGGTTCGTCGTCTATGAACCGGCCCAGGAACGCCGCTTGCGCTTGCGCGTGCAGGAGTTTCAGATTGTCACCGAAAGAGCCGGCCACGGCTGGCGGCACGTTGATCTCACGGATGCATTTGCCCGCTGGATGACCGCACACCGTTACCGTGAATCCTACTTCCAACGCCCGCATCTGCTGAACGAGGCCGCGCTGAGCGGATTTGCCACGGCTGCCGCGGAGCAAATCAAAGCCGCGTTGACCGCATCCGACGTGGACAACCGTACGGTCGTGGCGGTGAGCGGGCTGGGATCGTTGTTCGGCGTCGTGCGTGCGTCCGATGTGCTCGGTCAGGTGACCGGGACAGTGATCGGCCGCCTATTGATCTTCTTCCCCGGACGTTACGAGAACAAGGTCTATCGTTTATTGGATGCCAGGGATGGCCAGGATTATCTGGCCGTGCCGATTACCGCAGAAACTCAAGGATGAGGCCATGCTCAATCGAGAAGTCTTCAGCAAGGATCCGACAACCTTCACCATTCCCAATGATGGCGTCACCGTGGTGGGCGACCCGCGGCGGCCTGAAGAGTGGGACGTCCTGCGTTATGAGTTGACCTCGTTCGTGTGCGAGGGTGAGTATCAACGCGGCCTGACGCGCGTGCTGTCCACTTACCTCGGACACCTGGCAAAACCCAAGCAGCCGGCCGTTTGGGTGAGCGGCTTCTATGGCAGCGGCAAGTCGCACTTCGTGCGCGTACTGCAGTATCTCTGGAACAACGTGACCTTGCCAGATGGCGCGCAGGCGCGCGGGCTGCTCACACTGCCCACCGAAGTGAACGACCTGTTGGTGGAGCTTACTACGGCGGGAGTGCGCTATGGCGGGCTTTGGGCGGCTGCGGGCAAACTGGGCGCAAGCCCCAATATCCACCTCGACATGTTGAAAATCCTCTTTCGGAGCGCGGGCCTGCCGGTCGAATACGCGCCGGCGCGCCTGGTCATGTGGCTCAAGCTGAAAGGAATCTACGAAGCGGTCGCGACCGGCGTCAGTCAGCGCGGCGCTGACCTGGGGTTCGAACTGACGAACATGCATGTCTCGTTGGAGTTGGCCGAGAGCATCCTTGCGGCCTATCCCGGCCTGGCCGCCGAACCGTTGGGCGTGTCTGACAAGCTGCAAGAGGAGTTTCCCGGCAAGACTGAGATTGATGACGACGAGATGCTGCAAGCCATGGCGGATGTGCTGCGCCTGCAATCGAAGACGCCCGGCAAGCTGCCCCTGACTTTGCTGGTATTGGACGAGCTGCAGCAATCCATCGGTGAGCAGCCCGAGCGTGCGCTGGCGGTGCAGGAGATCGTAGAGGCGTGTTCGACCCGCTTCGGCAGCCGCATCCTCTTCGTGGGCACAGGTCAGGCCGCGCTGGAAGCAACACCCCAACTTTCCAAGCTGCAAGACCGGTTTACGGTTCGGGTGACCCTGGAAGACAAGGATGTGGAGCGAGTCGTGCGGGAGGTGGTGCTGCGCAAGGCGCCGAGCAAGGCGCCGGCCTTGCAGGCTGTGCTGGACGCGGCCAGCGGTGAGATCAACCGACACCTGGCGGGCAGTAAGATCGGGGCCGCCAGCGGGGATAGCGGCGATCTGGCGCCGGATTACCCCCTGCTGCCCACCCGGCGGCGCTTTTGGGAGCGCACCTTACGGGCGATTGACCGCGCGGGCGCCGCGGCGCAACTGCGCACCCAATTGCGTGTGGTTCACGAGGCGACAAGGGGCGTGGCCGACCGACCGCTGGGCGTCGTGGTTGGAGCGGATACCCTGTACGACCAACAGAAGTCGGCCATGCTGCTGGGGCGGGTTCTCCTGCCGGAAATCGCAGCCGCGATTGACGACCTCCGCAAGGATGGTTCGGGGGCCGGCGTGCTCAAGGCGCGGCTATGCGCCCTGATCTTTTTGATCGGCGAGCTGCCGGGGACCGGCCTGCGGGCGACCGGGCTGCGCGCCACTCCAGATACGTTGGCCGATTTGCTGGTGGAGGACTTGACCGCCGGCAGCGCAGGCCTGCGCGGGCAGATCCCCGGACTGCTGGCAGAACTGGTGGAAAGCGGTGTGCTCATGGCCGTCGAAGGCGCTTTCCGCCTGCAAACGCAGGAGAGCCGTGAGTGGACACGCGTCTACAACACCCATTTCAGCCGCATCAAGGCCGATGATGCGCGCATCGCGGCAGACCGGGCCGCCGCACTGCGCGACGCGATGCAGGCGGTGTTGAAGAGGATCCGGCCGACGCAGGGTCAAAGCAAGACCACCCGGCGTTTCGAGACCCATTTTGGCGCAGACGCGCCGCCGGCTGGATCGGATGCCGTGCCGGTGTGGGTGCGCGACGGCTGGTCAACATCCGAAAAGGCATTCCGAGACGAGGCCCAGGTCGCCGGCGCCGATAGCCCCATCGTGTTCGTGTTCCTGCCGCGAGCGGGCGATGAAATGCTCAAGGCCGCGTTGGCCGCAGCCGCAGCGGCCGCGGCAACCCTGGATGCCGAACCGACCCCCAAGACAACCCAAGAAGGCGCCGCCGCGCAGCAGGCCATGCTTTCGCGTTTGACCTCGGAAAAGGAACGCGTGGCTGCAGGCATTGGCGCCAGCATCGCTCAGGCCCGTGTCTACCAGGGCGGCGGCAACGAGATCGCCGCCGGGGACACCCTGACTGCCTCGTTCGAGACAGCCATCGGCAACGCGCTGGCGCGGCTCTTTCCCAACTTCGGCATGGCCGATGACGCCAACTGGGGCAAGGTCGTCCGGCGCGCCGGCGAAGGTGCGGGAGATCCATTGTCGGCCCTCGGTTTTGCCGGCAACGCCGAGGATCACCCGGTGTGTAAGGAGATTCGCAGTTTCCTGGGGAACCAAAAGCGAAAGGGCGCGGAGGTGCGTAAGCAGTTCGGCGGCGCGGGCTACGGCTGGGGCGGCGACGCCATTGACGGCGCGCTGTTGGCGCTGGTCGCCGCCAATACGGTGCGGGCCGAACGCAACGTCCAACCGTTGACCGCCAGGCAGATCATCCAGTCGCAGATCGGCATCACCGAATTCAAGAACGAGGCTGTCATCATCACCGCGGCACAGCGAATCGGCGTGCGCAAGCTGATCCAGGACCTGGGGCTGGCTGTCAAGAGCGGCGAGGAAGCACAGGCGATCCCACTCGTGCTGGAAAAGCTGAGCAGCCTGGCGGCCGAGGCCGGCGGCCCGCCGCCCTTGCCCGAGAAGCCGGCGATAGATGCGATCAAGGACTTGCAGGCCCTGGGCGGCAACGAGCAGTTCGCCGCGGTTTTCGAGGCGCGGGAGACGCTCCTGGCGCAGCAGCGCGCCTGGGGTCAAGCCAGGGCCGCCCGAGATGAGCGCCTGCCGCGCTGGGACGTGCTGCGGCGACTCTTGACTCACGCCGGCAGCCGGCCGATTGCCGCTGCCGTGCGACCGCAGGTCGAAGCGATCATCGCGCAACGCCTGCTCCTGGCTGAACCAGACCCGGTCAAGCCGCTGCTGGACGCCCTGACCGGCGACCTGCGCCAGGCCCTGCAGGATGCCCGGCAGCGCGTGATAGATGGCCGCGACCGGGAGCTGGCCGGGCTGTACGACACGGCCGAGTGGACGAAGCTGGGCGATGTCCAGTGGCGTCAAATCCTGCACGACCAGGGGCTTGGCCCGATTGACGAACTGCGCATTGGCGCCGATGACCTGCTCCTGGCCAGCCTGGATGCCAAGCCGCTGGAGGCCTGGGCCACCGAGGCGCTGGTCGTGCCCACGCGCCTGCGCCAGGCGCGCGAGCAGGCGGCCAGGCTGTTGGAGCCAAAGGCGGTGCGCGTGCGGCCGAAGTCGGCGACGCTAAAAACCATCGGCGAAGTGGATGTCTACCTGGCGGAGTTACGCAGAGAGATCGTCGAGTACATTGAAACCGGAAGCCCAGTCATTCTGTGAGAATTCCTGTTTGGGACTTCGAATACCGGGGAGAATGATCCATGCTGACACGTATGATAATCCGCAATTTCAAACGCTTCGATGAGGCTACGGTTGACTTGGGGAATCCCGTCGTGTTCATCGGACCGAACAACTCTGGAAAGACCACTGCGCTGCAGGCGCTTGCACTATGGGACGCCGGATTGCGGCGTTGGAACGAGAAGCGCGCCGGACGCAGCACTCCAGAGAAACGACCCGGAGTGACATTGAACCGCCGCGACCTGGTGTCAGTCCCGGTTCCGTCAGCCAATCTGCTCTGGCGGAACCTGCATGTGCGTGAAGTAGTGAGGATTGATGGAAAGCCTAACATAGAGCAGGTGTTCATTGATGTTCTTGTAGAGGGTGTGAATGGCGAGAACGAGTGGAAGTGCGGCCTTGAGTTCTATTACGCGAATGAGGAATCTTTCTACTGCCGTCCGATGAGGCTTTTACCTGATTCGGACTTAGTACGAATGAGTGTTCCCACGCCGGCTGGCCGGGTTCGGGTTGTCTATTTGCCTCCCATGTCCGGGTTAGCAGCAAACGAAACCCGGCTCGATATCGGCGCCATCAACGTTCGGATCGGCGAGGGCCGAACCGCGGAAGTGCTGCGCAACTTGTGCCATCAGGTGGTTGAAGCAAACGAAGGCGGACAAAATTGGGCGCGAATTGTCAATATCATCAAGGCTCAGTTCGGCGTGACACCTGACACTCCGATCTACGTCGCCGAGCGCGGCGAAATCGAGATGACCTACACGACCGGAACCGGGACGCGACTTGACATCTCCTCTTCAGGCCGTGGTCTACAGCAAGTTCTGCTTCTCCTCGCCCATATGCACGTGAACCGTGAATCGGTGCTGCTGCTCGACGAACCCGACGCCCATCTTGAGATTCTGCGTCAGCGGCAAATGTACCAGATGTTGACTGAGATCGCGCGCGATCAGGGCTGCCAGATCATCGCCGCAAGCCATTCGGAGGTCATTCTAAATGAAGCCGCAGACCGCGATGTGGTCGTTGCCTTCGTTGGAAAACCCCATCGGATTGACGACCGCGGCAGCCAGGTATTGAAGGCGCTGAGAGAGATCGGCTTCGATCAGTACTATCAAGCGGAGCAAACAGGATGGGTTCTTTACCTCGAAGGTTCTACCGATCTGGCGATCCTGCGTGAGTTCGCCAGAATCCTTGACCATCCCGCCAGGCAACTGCTCGAGCGCCCATTTGTCAACTATGTATCCAACCAGCCGGCCCGCGCGCGCAGTCATTTCCATGGTTTGCGCGAAGCCCGGCAAAGCCTGCTTGGATTGGCCATTTTCGATCGCCTGGACAGCCTGTTCGACAGCGGTCCGTTACGACAGACGATGTGGAAACGACGGGAGTTAGAGAACTATCTGTGTAGTCAAACGGTGCTCCTGGCATGGGCAGAAGCCACTGGAGCTGAAGCTCATGGTGCGCTTTTCGGTGCGGGTTGGCGCAGTGCCATGGACGAAGAGATCTCGAAGCTGCAAGGAGCTCTGCAGATCGCACGTCGTCCGTCGCCCTGGGGACCAGACCTGAAGGTCTCCGACGAGTTTCTAGATCCCTTATTCGCTAACTTCTATCAGCGCTTGAACCTGCCGAATCTTATGCGCAAGACAGATTATCACGTGCTCGCCCGGTTTGTGGCAAAGGAAGACCTCGATTCGGAGATAAGACAAACCCTGGACATCATTGTCGAAATTGCGTCGCAGGCACAACCTGAGGGAAATGACTAGAGGTCACTTGGAACGAGAGCACGTATTGGTGCGACATGAGGGCGGTAGTATAATATCAAGCGCAACGTGGGTGATAGTCGCCGATTTTGATCAAATGACGAAGGGGAGCGACCTTGAGCGCCGAACATTCAGCCTTTTCGAACCCAACCATCCGAGAGGCCTTGTGCGAGATCCACTTCACCCTGCCTGAGGGTGTTGTATGGGATTCCGCTATCTACGGTAGGTTCTTCAAACACGTCGAGGGCGAATTCCCGGAACTCGAGCCCGTGACTTCTGCCGGGTTGCAAATGCAACTCCCATCAGGCAGAGTGGGGTTCCTGCCGCCCCACAGCCGAATGCGCTACAAGCACGCGTCGCGCAATCTCCTGCTTCAGTTGTCTGAAGGCATCATCACGGTCAATTTATTGCCGAAGTATGGGGGCTGGACTCAGATGCAAGCCGACATCGCGCTGGCCTGGAGTTGGACAAAAGACATCGTTATGCCGACGGGCATCGCGCGTATCGGCCTCCGATACATTAACTTCATCCCGAAGGCGAACAAAGATGAGGTGCCTGGTGACTGGCTCGCACCGAATGCCTACGTTGCCAGCGCAGTCCTTGCCTCTCAACCAGGATTCCTATCGCGGGCCGAGGTTCATAGTACCCGACAACGCAAAGCCATCGTAACGGTGGGAGAAGCCGTCGAAGGCGAACGGTCAATGCTCGTCCTTGACACAGATTGCATCGAGGAGGCGGAAAAGGATCAATCCCTTGAGCTGCAGCCAACGATCTCTTTGCTGCATGACACGGCCTGGCAGATTTTCAGCAGCTTCCTGACAACCCGATTAAGGGCGTTTCTGGAAGGAGGTGTACCTTGAGCGATGTTATGACACCGTACAACAGCAAAGCTTTGGCTGCCCCAGTGGAAGCCTTGCTCTGGGGCCTACCCTCAAACGGTGACCGCCTGCAACCTGTGCATACATTGGACCGCACCGTTGAAGCCTTGATGATACGGCTGCAAGATGACCAGTGGATCAGCGTATCGCAGGTCGGCTCCTACAGGCAGTTGCTCACAGGGTTGCTCGACCAGGCTCAGAGCGCCGCGTTAGGTTTCTTCCTGGCGCCGCAACCAGCCAAGGCAATCGTCGCCAAGGCGACTCCTGCCCCCAGGGGCTCTGCCGAAGCACTGCTCAAGCTGGTTGAGAGGTGGCTGGCAGAAGACGACGGTTACGATGCTGACACCTGGCCCGTGATCCAGCAAGACATCGAAGAGAACCGCTTGTCGAATCGTGACCGTTTCCATGGCTAGAATCATCGTTTTGGCTCTTTTCGTCAAAGTCGAGCGCTGGCAACAGGCCTGAGATGGCAGGCCAGCCTCAGATACCTGTACCATGACACCACTCCCATCCGATCTGCGCAAAACCCTCGAGAACGCCATCATCGCTGCGCGGCGCGCGGCCGAGGAGGCCGCGCGTGCGGCGCTGACCACGTTGGCCGTGACGCGCAGCGAGCCG
>JAYRVL010000224.1:0-2916 GCA_041918575.1 Anaerolineae bacterium
CTGCACTTTGCACTCTGTGCTCTGCACTTTGCACTCTGTGCTCTGCACTTCCTGCCAGCGGCCTGCCGCGGATGCAGTCATTCGTCTTGCAGGTGACGCAGACCGCCGCGTCGCGCACGGCAATTTCACTGGGGCTGACGAGCGAGCCGAAGAAGTTGAACTGGCCGACCGGGCAGATCGTCTTGCAGAAGGCCGCGCCCTGGAAGAAGGTATCCAGGGTAAAGGCCACGACGAAGTAGCCCACGATCACCCAGGCGGTCAACCACGGGCTGGCCCACAAATCCCAGCGCTCATAGGTGAAGAAGTAGAGGGTGAGGATGACCAACGCCAGCCATTTGCTGCGCAGGGCACGCGGCAGCGGTCGGCCGCCGGCCAGGAAGCGATTTTGCAGCCATTTGCCCAGGCGCCGCGGCAGCATGAAGGGGCAGGCAAAGCAGAAGAGGTTGCCGATGACGAGCAGGCTGAGCACCAGGAAGCCGCGGTACTGGATCCAACTGGTCACGGTTGCCAGGTTCTTGGGCGCCAGGCTGGGGCCGGTCAGCCCGTCGAAGATCAGCACGGCGCTCAGGATGAGGAAGACGGTCTGCACGGTCGTGCGGCTGTGACGCCAGCGCAGAAAGCGGCCCAGCAGCGGCCAGCGCAGCAGGTCGGCCGCTGATTGCCGCAGATAGGACGATTGGGCGGGTGTGCGCGAGTGTGTCATGGCGCTCCTGTTCTACCAACGATCGAACTGTGGGCTGGCGTTGCCTTGCAGGCCAACCATCGCGTTACGGCTCCGTCACCCCTACCGGGAAATCGGTCTGCGCCTGGCGGCCGTCCGGCAGCGTCACCTTGACCGTCACCACCCAATCGCCGCCCATGGTCCAGGTGAAGGGCGCGGTGTAAAGCCCGTCCTGGCCGCCCGTGGCCGCGGCGAACACCGGCGTCATGCCGGCGTGAATCATGTTGCCCTCGATGGACACCGCGGCATCTTCCACGGGTTGACCGGCCGCGTCGGCGACGCGCACGGTCAGCGTCGTTTCACCGGTGCGTACACTACCCTCGCCGGCGCGCAGTTCGATGCGCAAATCGCTCGCGGGCGTGGGCCGGCCGCCGCAGGCGTTCAGCGCCAGCAGGGCCAGCGTCAACAGCAGCACGAACAGGCCGCGCAAGGGCAGGCAGCGGCGATCCATGTTCAGCCGTGGCAACTGCCCAGGCATCCTGCGCCAACTGCGCGTCCACGCAGATGGACGCCCGGCGGCGCGCTCACTAGCGCTGGCGCGCCATTCAGGCGCGATTTCAATCGCTCTCTGTCTGTCCTGTCCCATCCGTGTACCTCCGCAGGCGAGATCATTGGTTCGATCACAAGACCACCCGATCTACTACCATGGCCGCGAAGATCAGCGCCAGGTAGAGGGTCGAAAATTTGTACAAGCTGAGCGCCGAGGCCTTGCTGCCGGTTTGCTGCAGGCGCAGCGCCAGGTAGGTGAAGATGCCGCCCAGCGCCAGCGCCGCGACCAGGTAAACGGGGCCAAGCAGACGCATAACCGCGGGCAGCAGGGTGACGATGAGCATGGGCCAGGTGTAGGCCATGATCTGTTGACGGGTGCTTTTTTCGCCATGCACCACCGGCCACATGGGGGTGTTGACCAGCGCATAGTCAGCCTGCGCCAGGAGCGTCAGCGCCCAGGTGTGGGGGGGCGTCCAGGCAAAAACGACGGCAAAGAGGAGGACGGCCAGCAGGTCAATCTGGCCGGTGACGGCCGTCCAGCCGATCATGGGCGGGAACGCGCCGGCCGCGCCGCCGATGACGATGTTGTACGGGGTGCGGGGCTTGAGCCACAGGGTGTAGATAAAAACATAGTAGAGCAGGGCCACGGTGGAGAGAACGGCGCTCAGGAAATTGACATAAACGACGAGGATGATGAACGAGAGAACGCCGAGCGTCAGGCCGAAGATCAGTCCGCTGGTGGGCGCGATGCGTTCGGCGGCCAGCGGGCGGCGGCGGGTGCGCGGCATGATTTTGTCTTTGTCGCGTTCAATGTACGCGTTGATGGTGTTGGCGGACGAAGCGGAGAGCGCGCCGCCCAGCAGGGTCCACAGGGTCAGGCCCCAGGGCGGGTGTCCGGCGGTAGCGACCAGGATGGCGGCCAGGGTGGTGATGAGGAGCAGGACGGTGATGTAGGGCTTGGTGAGCCAGAAAAAGGCGAAGATGACGGAGCCGAGTCGGTCGCGGCGACCGGCGGCTGGCGCGGCGTCATCGGCCGGGATGACATCGCCAGCCAGACCGTCCTGGTAGAGCGTGAAAAGCACGACGAAGCCGGCCCACACGGCCGCGGCCAGGCCCAGGTGCGCGGCGTTGACCCAGGCGGGCAGGGTGAGGAGCGCGTTGGCCGCGCCCAGCCCGATCTGGCCGGCGAAGAGGATGGTCATGGCGCGGTTCCAGCGGCGGGCGCTGCGGCTGGCGCGGCCAAGAATGCCGGTGTAGCGCCAGGAAAGCCACAGGAAGATGAGCAGGGCGGCAAGCACGCTGCTGCGGTGCAGCATCTGGATGAGCTGCAGGCTGGCCGGCGCGCGGCTGAGACCGCAGTGAGGGAAGGCCGGGCAGGCGTTGGCGGCCTGGGTGTGGGCCACGGCCGCGCCGCTCAACATCAGGACGAAAGCGAGGATGGTTGCCAAGTTGAGCCAGGCGCTGAAGCCGCCGAATTCCTCTTGCGTTTGCACGATGCGGGCCAGGACTGCGCCGCGGTTGCGCAGGACGGACCAGGCCAAGATGGCGTTGGCGGTGAGCAGGCCCAGGGTGAGGACGGCCAGGCCGGTGTGGAGCAGCGGCAGCGCGCCGGGCGCGGCGGGGAGGGCAGCGCCGATCAGCGCCTGGATAGCGATGACGCCAGCGACGGCGGTTAGCAGGGCCGGCGCGAGCCGATGCAGATGGCC
>JAYRVL010000225.1:0-1787 GCA_041918575.1 Anaerolineae bacterium
GGAAGCCCCCATGGCCAGCCCACAGCAGAAATTTCATGCCACCCCCACCCCCGTCAGCCTTGACGACGACCTGTATCAGCGCTGGCGTGACAAAAAACTCAAGGACTACCCCAAGGGCCTGGGCGACCTGCTGGTGGAAATCAAGGATCCCCGAACCCTGACGGACAGCGAGCACACCGCGCTTCTGCAACGCTGCCGCAAGGCAAACATGGTGCTCTATGCCAGCAAGACGGGGGCCGACCCCGATCCCGAGATTCCCCTCTCCATGGGGCGCCGCTTCGGCCTGCAGGACCTGAACAAGAACTGGTTGGCCGACGAAACCGGCCTGACCTCGTTGACCGTGCGCACCGAAGGCATCCGCCAGCAGTACATTCCCTACACCAACCGCGCCATCAACTGGCATACGGACGGCTATTACAACACCGCCGCCAAGCAGATCCATGCCCTGAACCTGCACGTGGTGCAGCAGGCCGCCACGGGGGGCGAGAATGCCCTGATGGACCACGAAATCGCCTATATCCTGCTGCGCGAGAAGAATCCCGATTACATCCGCGCCCTGATGGGACCCAAGGTCATGACCATTCCGGCGCGCATCGACGAGGGCGGCGCCGAGGCCCGCCAGGAAGAACCCGGCCCGGTGTTCAGCATCACGCCGTCGGGCGACCTGCACATGCGCTACACCATCCGCGTCAACAACGTGATGTGGACCGACGGCGCCATGGGCCAGGAAGCCCTGGCCTATCTGCGCGACCTGCTGAACAGCGACTCGCCCTACATCTACAGCGGCCGCCTGGAGTCGGGCATGGGGCTGGTCAGCAACAATGTGCTGCACGACCGCGCCGCCTTCACCGACGACGCCACCCACAAGCGCCACTATTACCGCGCCCGATATTTCGATCGCCTGGCGGGCACCGGCTTGGCGGACATTTACGACCTGTAGTCGGAGCAATCGGGCAAACGCATCCAGGGCGGCGCAAGCCGCCTTTTTTCATCCTAAGCCGGACGCACCGGAACCGATGGCGTCGACCATCACACCCTCCAACTTGATGCTGGCTTCGGCGACCTGTTGCGGCAGCCCGATCATGCCACGCTAATTCAAACCCATGCCGCAGCCGCCCGTCGTGACCTTGACCGTTTTCGCCGCCCTGTGAAACTGGCCGGCGCTGCGGGCGACCACCCAGATGTTGGCGGTCTGTGCCACCTTGATCCGCATCGACAAGGCCGGCACCACCTCCGGCGCGATCTGGAAGGCCGCGATCAGGGGTTGCGGATTCCGGTCCACAAACACGACCAGGGCATCCACATCGGGCAGCATGCAATTGAAATTGACGAAGACGCTCGCCCCATTCTCCGCGATGTCGGGCGCGTGGATCACGATCGCGTTGCTGGGCGCGGGCGTGCCGGCCTGCAAGGCGCGCAGCGTTTCCGCGATGCGGTTATGACCCACCCCCGCGACCTCCACCGCATGCGCCAGCCGCGGACGCAATAGCCCGGCGGCCACCGCGACGGCCAGCACGGTGGAGGGGAAAGTGCCGCGCAACACGGCGCGCCTGGCTGGGTTCATGACTGGCTCCGGAAATGAGGGGGGACGCGCGAACGCGTGAGGACGAACATCAGGCAGCCACCATACCCGATCGCCATGACTATTGCCCTCACAACGCGCGGTTTGAATCGCGCCGTCTCAAGCACTGTTGCGTCAGACGTCGAGGCGGGGATATTCCTCCGCCCTCGCGCCTACACCCGAAATCAATGGCTTCCTGGGTTTGCGATCACACCGGCGTCAAGCC
>JAYRVL010000226.1:0-4893 GCA_041918575.1 Anaerolineae bacterium
CTCACCTGCTTGACATCTCTCAAGAGTCATGCTATAATCACTCATGACGCGATGCGTTATAAACATATCATCCTACTGATGAATTCAGTCGTCTGCCCGAATGCCGAGGCAGACGCGTGATGAAGCGTGACCATAAGGAGAAACAAAATGGCACAGAAAAAGGTTGCTGCACAGGTCGAGAAGGCCGTAGAAGAGATCAAGGCCGAGGTCGTTGAGACTGCGGAGAAGGCGACGCCGCTGTTCGAGACCGTTCACCGAGTCCTGCTGGCCGGCGTGGGCGCCGTGGCGCTGACTACCGACGAGATTCAGGATTTTGTGGATCGCCTGGTTGAGCGCGGCGAGATTGCCGAGCGCGACGGCCGCAAGCTGGTCAAAGACGTGATGGCCCGTCGCAACGGCGCGGAGAAGCAGGTCGAAAAGAGCGTGGAGAACGCCTCCAACATGGTGGAAGAGCAGATCGAGAAGATCCTCAGCCGCCTGAACGTGCCCAACCGGCACGACATCGAAGAACTGGGCAAGAAGATCGCCGACCTCACCAAGAAGGTGGACGAGCTGAAGAAGGCCGCCGCGTAAGCGACCCCGCCCCTTGTGTGATTGACCCCTAGCAACAACCAGGTCTCCGGCTGCACGATTCCAGAAAGCGCCGTGAGACCTGGTTGCTTTTTTAGATGATTTGTTTGACACATCGCGGCAAGGCCGTTATAATGCTTACAAGGGCTGTGATAGGGGAGCCAGGCCATGCTCGTAATCAAACGATATCCAAACCGCAAGCTGTACGATACCGAAGCCAAGCGCTATATCACTCTCGAAGGCATTACGGAACTGATCCAACGCGGCGAAGATCTACATGTGGTGGACCATGAAACGGGCGAAGACCTGACAACGGTGACACTCTCGCAGATCATCTTCGAACAGGAGAAGAAACGCGCGGGCTTCTTGCCCAAGTCCATTCTCTCCAATCTCATTCGCACCGGCAGCGACACCCTGGATTACCTCTGGCGTTCGCTGCAGGCTTCGACCAGCGCGGTTCGTTTGCTGGAGCAGGAGATCAGCCGCCGCTTGGACGCCCTGGTGGAACGCGGCGAACTGGCTGCGCCCGAAGCCACTCGCCTGCGCGCTGAGCTGGCGCGCTTTGCGCCGGCGCACGGGGACAGCAAACCAACCACCGAGTCCGATGAAAGCCTGTTGGGCCGCCTGAACATCCCGACCCGCGCCGACATCCTTGCCCTGCAAGCTCAATTGGAAGCACTGACCAACGAGATTGATGCCCTTATGTCAACTCGTCAAGAAGCGCCCCCGCCGGCAGGCGCAGACAACGCCGCCGCGCCCAATCTGCGCACGCCATAGGAAAACAGCCCATGACTCTTCAGCGCACCAACAAGATCGCGCTTGTGCTGGCGGGAGGCGGCCTCACGGGCGCTGTGTATGAAATTGGCGCGTTGCGCGCCATTGACGATCTCCTGCAGAACGGAACCGTCAACGATTTCGACATCATTGTGGGAACCAGCGCTGGCGCCATTGTGGGCAGCCTGCTCGCCAATGGCATGTCACCCACCGCGGCCATGGATGCCCTGGCCGGCCGCCATGCTGACGTGCGCGCGCTGTGGGCCGGCGATCTGTTTCGCCCCAACACGCGCGAATTCATCAGCCGCCTGCTGCGCCTGCCCGCCACCGTGCGCAACGGCCTGCGTCACTACAGCCGCAACACCCACGACATGAACCTGTGGGACTTCATCTGGACCCTGATGGAGATCCTTCCCTCTGGCCTGTACGATGGCATGGCCCTGGAAGAATACCTGGCGAGCGCGCTCAGCCGCACCGGCTGCAGCAACGATTTTCGCGCCCTGACCCGCGAGTTCTACGTGATTGCCACCGATCTCGACACCGGTCAGCGCGCTATCTTCGGCACCGACCACGACAGTCACGTTCCCATTTCGCTGGCGGTGGCTGCGTCATCAGCCGTGCCGCTCCTGTACAAGCCGGTTCGCATCGGTCAGCGCGAGTTCATTGACGGCGGGATGCGCGGCAATGCCAGCATTGACCTGGCCATCGAGCATGGCGCCAAGCTCATCGTCTGCATCAATCCGCTGGTGCCGCTCAACAACCAGCGCAAGCGCGGCGTGCCCCTGCTTGGCCCAGACGGCACCTTCATCAGCGAGAAGGGCATGCAGGCCATCGGTGCGCAGGTCATTCGCATCATGATGCGTTCCGGGCTGAATTACCATATCAAGACGCTGCGGCGCCGTCACCCGGACGTGGACATCATTCTCGTCGAGCCGCGGGCCGATGACTACCAGATGTTCTTCTACAACATCATGCGCTATTCAGCCCGCCTGTTAGTGGCCGAACACGGCTACCAATCGGTGACGCTTGACCTGGCAGACCGCTATCACGAGTTCAAGGAGATCCTGTCACGCCATGACGTGCTCATCTCACGGCGCAAGGTGATTCAACACCTGGAAGAGGCGAGTCAGGGCGAAGAGGCCGAACACCTGGTCCTGCCTGTCACACCCGCCCAGTCGTCAGCGCCAGACGATCCGGCCCCTGTCTGGCGCCAGTTGGACGCGGCGCTCAGCTCGCTCGATGACACGCTGACCGCCCTGCACCGCAACAGCGACGAGGCCATGCGATCACCGGAGGCAGCGATTCATGCGTGACGCGCCGCGCAGCAGAGCGCCGACCACGCCAGGGCTGTGGTCAGCACGAGGGACGGCGGGCCTTCTAGCCCGCCGTTGTATTTACTTGCGCCGCAACAGCACGACCGCAGGACTCTTGCTCCTGTTGCTGGTTCTACTCAGCGCCTGCCTGCCCGGCAAGCTGTTGACGCCGCCGCCCACGCCAGAGCCGTTGATCCCCACCGCGCCGCCGCCGGCCGCCTTCTTTGCCCCCACCGCGACCCTCACGCCTGCGGTGCAGCCCACCGCCGCGCCCACGCCCGAAAACGCCCCCGCCACAGCCGCGCTTTCACCCACCCTGACCCTGACGACCACCGCCGTGGTCACCGTCACCGCCAGCAGTCCGGCGCCGGCGCCGCCCCTGCCGGCCGATTGGCGCCAGCGCATCGGCATCGGCGTCGCCAACGGCAGCTTCGAGCAGTACATCTGGGGCGAAGCGCTGCCCGGTTGGTACCTGGACTGGAAAATTCACCTGACGCCGGCCCGGCCGCCCGGCGTGGAATTCGCCCAGATGGTGCGACTGAAGCAGGGCGAGCCGCTCTACGCCCTGGCCGACGTGAAGCGCGTGGCCCAGGCCAATCCCGGTTCGCTCTGGCTGATCGGCAATGAGCCAGATGTGGCCTGGCAAGACAACTCCACGCCCGCACAGTACGCCGCGATCTACCACGACCTGTTTGAGCTGCTCAAGGCGAGCGATCCCACCGCGGTCATCGCCATCGGTGGTATCAGCCAGGTGACGCCGCTGCGCCTGCGCTATCTGCAGGCCATCTGGGACGCGTACCGGGCGCGCTACGGCGAGGAGATGCCCGTGGATGTGTGGAACGTTCACGCGTTCGTGCTGCGCGAGGAAAAAGGATCATGGGGTGTGGGTCTGCCGCCCGGCTTCGAGGGGGCCACGGACGGAACCTTATGGGACATCAGCGATCACAACCGGCTCGACCTGGTACACCAGCAGATCGTCGCCTTCCGGCAGTGGATGGCCGCGCAGGGCCAGCGCAATAAGCCGCTGATTGTCAGCGAATACGGCATCTTGATGCCGGCCGATTACGGCTTCCCGCCGGAGTTGGTGGCGTCCTACCTGGCTGAGAGCTTCACCTACTTCGCCACGGCCAGCGATACGCAGGTGGGCTACCCCGCGGATGACAACCGCCTGGTGCAGCGCTGGTGCTGGTACAGCACATCCGACGACATCTACCCCACCGGCAACCTGTTCGCACTGCCCAACCTGACGCCAACGGAGGTCTTCCGCGCGTACAGGGCTTACCTGGGCGCGGCGCGGTGAGGGAGAGGGGGAGAGGAGGAGAGGAGGAGAGGAGGAGAGGGGGAGTGGAGGAGAGGAGGAGAGGGGGAAGAACTCCCTTCTTCCACGAAACCCGATCTCTGATCCCTGATCTCTGTTCTTAGACCAGAGATCAGCGCAGGCCCATCTCTAGCAGGACTTGGGGATACTGGCGTTCGGCTTCCTGAAAGAGTTCGCCCAGTTGCATCGCCTTGAAGACATAGCCCTTGGTGGCAATCTGGCCGCCGAAGAAGGCGTCGCGCAGGCGCACTTCACCAAGCCAGATGCGATGCAGGGTATCGGCCTCCAGGTTGAGCTCCAGATCGGCCTTGCCGGCCTGGGGGCCAAACAGCGCTTCCACAGGCCGGCCGCGGCCGTCGAGCAGAATCTGCGCGCTGGGCCGCCGCGTGTTGAGGCGAATCACCATGTTGGAACGGGCAAACTGATCGGTTGCGTTGACATCCTTCATCAGGCGGCCGAACAGCCGGTCCATGACCGCGTAGAACTGTTTGTCGTCACGGTAAAAAGCCATCATGTCCTCCTTTTCATATC
Source organism: Anaerolineae bacterium (assembly GCA_041918575.1). GTDB lineage: Bacteria > Chloroflexota > Anaerolineae > SSC4 > Amarolineaceae > Amarolinea. Next base: position 4,507 of record JAYRVL010000226.1, read on the forward strand.
CTCTTCTTCTGAGCATCGTCCTGCGCTGCGCTCGCCTGTGAGGCGACGAGTGCAGCGCAGGGCGCATGTGGGCAACTCGCGAGGCGCCCTACGGCAGCCATTCCAATCGAGCGCACATTCGACATTGGCCTGCAGGGTGAACAGACCACGGCCCGAATGAATTCAGGCCTCATGGGCGTTCCGCCGCAAGGTCGGCCTGCACCGACCCGTTTTGCGTCCACGCAGGTGGACGCCCGGCGGGACGCCCCTCAGGCGCGATTTCAATCGCTCGCCTGCACCGACCCGTTTTGCGTCCGCGCCGGTGGACGCCCGGCGGGACGCCCCTCAGGCGCGATTTCAATCGCTCGCCTGCCCCGACCCGTTTTGCGTCCACGCAGGTGGACGCCC
>JAYRVL010000227.1:0-3021 GCA_041918575.1 Anaerolineae bacterium
GACGGCGTGCCGCTCATCACCGTGCCTTCGAAGCGCAGCAGGCAGCCGGCTGCGTCGGCGGCTTCCTGCAGTTCATTGAAAGCCAGGGCGATGGGGCCTTTGTTGGTCAGCACGGCGTGTTTGCCGCTGGCAAACGCGGCTTTGACATGGCTGATCGCCGGCTGCCCGGTCTTGACGTCAGTCCAGCTCACCTCGACCACGGTGTCGGCCTGACTGTTGCGGATGGTTGTCAGGCTGTCCCAGCCCTTGATAACCCCAGGGCCATCTGGATAGGCATCCAGACGCTCGCCCCGGCGGGCCAGGTCGAGCAAAAGGCCCGGGTCAAGCCCCTCCGGCTGGTAAACACTGCCCTTGAGCAGGTCACTGACCGCGACGACCACGAAGGTCACGCCACTGTGCGCCTGCAGAGCGGCCATCCGTGCCTGCAAAATCTCCGCCAGGCCCTGCCCCACGGCGCCAAAACCGATCAATACGACTCTGTGCTTCACAAATCCTCCTTGTTTCATGTGCGGCAACAACGATTGCAGCGGCTGCGCCGGCCCTGATTGTCCCGGCGTGCTTGGATGATTACTTGCGGGGAGGCTCCGCACCAACACGGGTTGTCCCGCCAGCATTTCCTTGCAGCGGTACTGCGTGCAGTTGGATCAAAACGTAGGTCTCGGCCTGTTCGATGTGCTGCGTGTACTCAAGGTTCATGGTTTGCAGGAGATGCAGCATCTGGCGGTTGTCGGCCTGGATGTAGCCCTTGAACGCGGTGATGCCCACGGCTACGGCGGTGTTGATCAGGCGCCTGAGCATGTGCCTGCCCACGCCCTGGTTTTGGAAATCATCGCGCACCACAATGGCGGCCTCAGCCTCAGTGCTGCCGGGCAGGCGATGTGCCCGCGCCACCGCGACGGCCGTTCGAGACCCATCATCGCCCGGCAGCAGCGCGATAAGCGCCACCTGGTTGATCTGGTCTACGTGCGCCATGACAGAAGCGCGCTGTTGCAGGAACTCGTCGCTCACGTGCTCCATCGGCACATGGAAACGCTGATAGCGGGAATCGGGCGACAGGCGCAGAAAGAGATCCACTAACAACGACTGATCTTCTTCGGTCAGAGGCCGCACGATCAGCCGCTGACCCTGGCGTGTTGTGAAGGTTTCCATCCGGTTGTCTCGCCTCCGCAGTCTCGATCAGACAGCGTTCGACCAACGCTCGAACAACGTTTGCTGCATGAATCATACATCAAATTGTACAAATCTGCAATGTCCTGAGGCGCCAGTAAACCTGGTATCGAAACGGGCAAGCCTTGACATTTTTTGGTTCTCATGCTAAAATGGTTAGGCTACCTGGACCTGTTCAATGGTGTCAATCCATGCTCCAACATGACCACGCGCATCGTACATCATCGCCCGATCCAGCCACCGCTGTCAGGCAGGGCAAGGTAGAATTCCAACAGACACCGTAGACAACAAAGTGCATGGGCCAGGCGACACAGGGTGGATATTTCGAGGGCTGCAAGGAGCTCATACCAGTTATGAGTGATTCAGATCTGATTGAGACCGAACAAAATGAGAGCGTCGAACCGGCGGAAAGCACGCTGACCAGCGCGGCGCCGCCCGACATGGCAGAAGGCGCGATTGCCGAAGTAGTCACAGCGCCGGAGTCTGCGATTGCCGAAGTAGTCACAGCGCCGGAGTCTGCACCCGCGGAAACGAGGGCTGCATCCGAGGCGTCGGTCGCGTCACTGCCGGTCGAGGGCCTGGACAACGCGACGCGCGCCGAACTGGCCGCGGCCGTCACGGCCATCGGTGATCCTGACCAACCGCTGCTGGACATTCGAGCGCAGCAGCAGCGGCGACCGTCCATTTGGGCGTTAGCCGCGGCGGGTGCGGTGGAGGTGGAGGCAGACTCGACCGGCGGCCCGATGACCGGGGGAGCGCTGTCGGCGAGTGAGCCGGGCAGTGATGCCAAAGACCAGGCGGCTGACGAAGACTGGACGCACGCCCAGGCGCTGATGGATGAACAGGAAGTCTTCGAGACGCGCGTGACCGGTCATAATCAGGGCGGAGTCACCGTCAACGTAGGGCGGTTGCGCGGCTTCATTCCCAACTCGCACCTGAGCATGATTCAGGCGGAGATGGATGCAGAGCAACAGCAGAATGAGCTGAGCAAGCTGGTAGGCAAGATGATCCCGGTGCGGGTCATCGAGGTGCAGCGCAAGCGGCGGCGCCTGGTCCTGTCCGAACGACTGGCAGAACGAGCCTGGCGCGACAAACAGCGCGATCGTATTTTGGGTGAGCTGCAGGCCGGTCAGCGGGTCAAGGGTCGCGTGCGCAGCCTGACCAGTTTTGGCGTTTTTGTGGACATTGGCGGCGCTGATGGTCTGATTCATCTGAGCGAGTTGACCCACAAACGAATCAAACACCCGCGCGAGGTGGTGAAAGTTGGGCAGGAACTGGAACTCGAAGTGATTCGTGTGGAGCGTGAGCGCGGACGCGTGGGTCTCAGTCTGAAGAACATGCAGAGCGATCCGTGGGCAGATATCGAAGCACGCTATCGCCCGGGCCAGCTCATTACCGCTCGGGTCACCAACCTGGTCACCTTTGGCGCCTTTGCCACCGTCGAGCCGGGTGTGGAAGGGCTGGTACACATCTCGGAGCTGAGCGATGACTACGTCGAGCATCCCCGTCAGGTGGTGCAGCGGGGTCAAGATTACACGATGCGAGTGCTGGCTATTGATCGGGAGCATGAGCGGGTTTCCCTGAGTCTGCGTCAGGCGCCGCAGTGGATCGAAGCGCCGGGCGGCGCAGCCAGCAACGAGGACGATGCCCATGACGGGTAAACCACCCTCGGCAGGGCGACCGCCCATTGCCGGAAACGAGACGCCAGGCCCCGGCTCGCGCCAGAGCCAGCGCAGGGCCGACAAGACGCAGCCGCACGACCCGCAGCGCGGCAGGCCTGCGCGGCCGGCCGAGCGACCGTCAGGCCGATCAATGAACAATGCAGCCTCCGCGGAGACAAGGCGTGAGCGAGGA
>JAYRVL010000228.1:0-3815 GCA_041918575.1 Anaerolineae bacterium
ATCATGGCGAAAAAAGCGGTACGTACCGTAATTACATTGGCTTGCACCGAGTGTAAAGAGCGCAATTACGTCTCAGAGAAGAATCGGCGTAACGACCAGGCGCGCATGGAGCTGGCAAAGTACTGCTCACGCTGCCGCAAGCATACGCCTCATCGCGAGACGCGTTAAACGAAACGGTTGCTAAACCGGGTTTCCGAGTCAGCATGGAGCCCGGTTTGGCAGCCGCTTCAGGATGTGTGGTCGTTTGGTTTGCGAAGGCCAGTAGCTCAATAGGTAGAGCATCGCTCTCCAAAAGCGAGGGTTGCGGGTTCAAATCCTGCCTGGCCTGCCTCACTCAGGTTTGAGTGCATCGAGACACCACCTCCGTTCCGACCTGGTTCTGGCGGAGACTGGTGTCTTGATCTGTAAGCGGCCTGTGAAATTGCAATGATGTGAGAAGACTTGTGAATAAATCTGCGACAGTCAACGTAAAAGAGAATCCGCTGGTCAAATACTTCAAGGACACGCGGGCCGAACTGCGCAAGGTGACCTGGCCGACGCGCGAAGAAGCCACCAACCTGACGGTCGTCGTGCTGGTTGTCACCTTCGCGATGGCGGCGATCCTGGGCGCGGTGGACTTTTTGTTTGCCCAATTCTTCCGGCTGTTGGTCGGCGGCTGATCCTGTCTGGCATTGTTGGCCAGAATACAAGGTGTAAACCACGCGATGTTGCAAGATTACCTGGACGAACTCAACCTGGACGATGAACCGACGACGCGACCTGTTGCCGCGGCGAACGAGGGAGACGCTGGCGTCGAAACCGAGACGACAGCGACAGAACCGGTCGCGCCGCGCAGTTGGTACGTGATCCACAGTTATTCCGGTTACGAGAACAAGGTGAAGAAGAACCTTGAGCACCGCGCGGCCTCGATGCACGATGTGGGCGGTGATCGCATCTTTCAGGTGATCGTTCCCACCGAAGAAGAAGTGGAACTCAAGGACGGCAAGCGTCGCACGATCGAGCGCCGAGTTTTTCCGGGGTATATCCTGGTTGACATGATCATGGATGAAGATTCCTGGTATGTCGTGCGCAACACCCCTGGCGTGACCGGCTTCGTCGGTATGGGTAACAAACCGACTGCGCTCAGCCAGGAAGAAGTAGACAAGATCATGCGCCGCATCGAAGATGTTGCGCCCAAGATCAAGGTCAGCTTCAAGATCGGGCAGAGAGTGCGCCTCGTGGGCGGGCCGTTCGCAGATTTCACCGGCGCTGTGGACGAAATCTCAATGGAAAAAGGCAAGGCGCGTGTCTTGGTGTCGTTCTTTGGCCGGGAAACGCCGGTCGAAGTGGACTTCCTCCAGCTCGAAAAAGTCTGACGCCCAGGAGCGATGCAACTCACGGGCCGTAATTGTCATGCGTGAGCGAGGTGCGGACCACTGCGATGGGCGCCGCACCTTTATTTTGACAGACGGTTTATGGTGAAAAGAAACGAATTAGTCAGGATTTGTGCGAAGGATTTGTAGAAAGGACTTGTAGAAAGGAAGTCGCATGGCGAAAAAAGTCAAGGCAATTGTGAAGCTTCAATTGAACGCCGGCAAAGCGAATCCGGCGCCGCCAGTGGGACCGGCGTTGGGTCAGCACGGCGTCAATCTCATGGCGTTCTGTAAGGAGTACAACGCGCGCACCGCGGCCCAAACCGGCATGATCATTCCGGTGGAAATCACCGTCTTTCAAGATAACTCGTTTACGTTTATTACGAAGACGCCGCCAGCGGTTGACCTCTTGAAGAAAGCAGCCAGTGTGGGCAAAGGTTCGGCTACCCCGAACAGCAAGACCAGCGGCAAGATTACACGCACCCAACTGCGTGAAATTGCTGAAACAAAGATGAAAGACCTCAATGCCAATGATCTGGCGGCTGCGATGAACATGATCGAGGGCACCGCGCGCAGCATGGGCATCACGGTTGTCGAATAAATTCATGATGAGCGTGGGAGAAGAACCAATCTTCGCTTGCACCACAGGAGTGTTACATGCCTAAGCACGGAAAGAAGTACATCGCCGCGGCGGCCAAAGTGGACCGCAATCAGTATTACCCGCCGCAGGATGCCATCAACCTGGCCAAAGAGACGGCCGTCGTCAAGTTCGATTCCACGGTCGAAGTACACCTGCGCATGGGGGTGGACCCACGCCACGCTGATCAGCAGGTGCGCGGCGTAGTCGTCATGCCCGCGGGCAGCGGCAAGCAGGTGCGCATCTTAGCCTTCGCCGACGGCGATGGCGCACGCCTCGCCTCCGAAGCCGGCGCTGATTTTGTCGGCGCTGATGATATGATCAAGAAGGTTCAGGATGGCTGGCTTGATTTCGACCTGGTGGTGGCAACGCCCCAGGTTATGGGAAAGGTCGGTCGTCTTGGTAAAATCCTGGGCCCGCGCGGCTTGATGCCCAGCCCGAAAACCGGCAGCATTGTGCAGCCCGAAGACCTGCCGCGTGTGATCAAAGAGGCGCGCCAGGGGCGTGTGGAGTTCCGCGTAGACAAAACGGCTAACATCCATATGCCAGTGGGTAAAGCCAGTTTTACCCCGGCGCAGTTGCTCGAAAATCTGTCGGCGATCATGGATGCTATTGTGCGCGCCAAGCCGGCAGCGGCCAAGGGCATCTATATCCGCCGCGCGACACTGTCAACAACGATGGGCCCAGGTATTCGGATGGATGTCAATCTGGCTTCCAACCTGAAGCCGACGGCCTGATTCGATTGAATCAACGATTACGCATGAGCCGATGACCGCAGGTGGTGGGCGCTGATTTACCAGCGCCTGATGTAAATCCTGCCGAGGCGAAGCTGCACGTCAATGAATCCTGATCTCGCTGTCTTGCGCAGCGAGCGCCTGGATTTGTGCGCCTTCGTGTCTCCGGCACGAAGGCTTTTTTGTGAATACTGAATCGAACCGGGCGTGATGCGCATCGCTGCATCGGCCCGGGCATCATGTCATTGTGAGAGGGGGTGACTCGATTGCCGCTGACTCGAGGAGAAAAGCAGAAGTTTATTGACCAGTACACGGAGCGTCTGCAGAAAAGCACGGCCGTGGTGGTGCTGCGTAACAAGGGACTGACCGTGGCTGAAATTACCGCGCTGCGCAAGAAGCTGCGCGATAGCGACGCCATGTTCCAGGTGACCAAGAACACACTGTTCAAGATCGCCCTGAAGGATAGCCGATTCCCAGTACCGGACAAGATGTTTGCCGGTATGGTGGGCGTTTGTTACTTCACCGGCCAGATTGCGCCATCTACCAGGCAGTTGCTCGCCGTGATCAAAGACCAGAAAAAACTGGAAGTGATCGGCGCGCTGCTACCCGATGACGTTTTCGAGGCCGATGAGGTCAGCCGTCTGGTGGATATGCCAACCCGTGAGCAGTTGCTGGCGCAGTTGTTGGGCGCGGTGCAGGGACCGGCGACCAACCTGGTGGGAGTGCTGCAAGCGCCGTTGCGCGAAATCATCACGGTTTTGCATGCGCGTTCAGAAAAGGCAGCAGAGAATGCCGCTTGAGGCGACGCCTGGGGCGATCGCACATGGTTCGATACGTAAAACAAACCTTTTGGAATGCACGAGGAGATCATAATTATCATGTCCGACAAATTGCAGAAGCTGGTCGAGGAGCTGGATGCTCTGACCCTCAAAGAAGCCGCTGAACTGTCCAAGATCCTGCAGGAGCGCTGGGGCGTAAGCGCCGCCGCGCCGATGGCCATGGGTGTCATGGCCGGCGCCGGCGCCGCCGCACCGGTGGCTGAAGCTCCGGCGCCGGTCGAAGAACAAACCGAGTTCGATGTCATCCTCAAGG
>JAYRVL010000229.1:0-10431 GCA_041918575.1 Anaerolineae bacterium
CCCTGCGCCTCCACACGCAGCCGGTTCAGATAGCCCACTTTCAGAATCGCCTCGGCCGGCGTCCACGGAATGATCTCCTGCCACTGCCCGCTCACCAGGCGGGCAAAACTGTACGATCCCTGGGAAGTCAAGCCCACGTAGTAGAAATTGCTGCTGTCGCGCTGACGCAGAATCAGACCGTAGGCGCCGCCTGCCGGCCCGTCAGTCTGACCCGCCTCCACCTCGATCACCACATTGTCATAGCGGCCTGGAACAACCTGGCTCAATAAACTTTGCGGCTGTCGGGCAATCAGGTAGAAGCGCCCTTCGGCCAGACCGCGCTGTTCCTGTTCATTCTCGTTGGTCGGCCAGGCCGGATCAGGATTGGCGTAGTCTTGACGAAGGAGCACATTGAGCGCCGGTGTGGGGGTGATCGCGCGCGTCTCGAGCACACGCAGCGCGCTATCCAGCCCGCCCAAGAGGATCAGCACAGAGCAGAGGCACAGCATGAGGGCCGCCAGGGCCAACCCGGCCAACCACAAGCCGCGCGACAGCGTGCGCGGCGGTCGCTGCCGGGCCGGCGTGGCCGCGGTCAGTGGGAAGGGCGCCTCTGCCATGCGCGGTGAGCGCAGCCCTCCGCCGGCGGCATCTCCGGCCCAATCGCCCGCAGTGCCACCAACCCGGAAAGCCGCATAGGCATCGCCTCGACCGGCGCCCTGCATCTGCGCGTTGCGCCCCAGGTCCTTGGCGCCGGACAACAGCCGCGCCTTGACTTCCGCCGGGGTCAGGCTGGGATCGGCTTCCAAGAGCAAAGCCGCCGCGCCGCTGGCGTGGGCCGTCGCCATGCTGGTTCCTGACGCTTCGGTGTAAAAGTCGCCCAGGCTGGCGCCCATGGAGGCGCCGCGCGCGCGAGTGGACGTAATCAAAACACCCGGGAAGATCACATCGGGCTTGATGCGCCCATCGGCGGTCGGGCCGTGCGCAGAAAACTCAGCAATGCCGTCGGCGTCGGTGCTGGCGCCTACGGTCAGCGCCTGGCGGCTGCAGCCGGGCGCGCCGATTGTGTGCGACGCCGGGCCATCGTTGCCGGCCGCTGTGCAGACAACCACCCCCTGCTGCACGGCCGCGTCGCAAAAAAGCGACAACGCGTCGCTGCCATCTCCGTAATGCCCGCTGCTCAGCGATAGATTGGCCACGCGTGCGCCCTGCATCACCGCCCAATCCAGGCCGGCCATCACATCGCTTGACCAGCCGGCTCCGCGATCGTCCAGAACGCGGGCCACCAGGAAAGTCACATCGGGCGCCACACCCCGGTAGCGTCCCGCGCTGGCGCTGCCATTGCCGCCAATGATACCCGCGACATGCGTGCCGTGCCCGTGGCGGTCCAACAAGTTGTCCCCGGCAAAAACGGCCGAACCGACCACGCGGCCGCGCAAGTCCGGATGCGCAACATCCAGGCCGGTATCGAGCAGGGCCACGCGCACCCCGCGGCCGGTGACGCCCGCGCCCCACACGCGCGGCGCCTGAATCAATGGCGCAGAAAAATCGAGACAGACCTGCACCGGTAAATCGTACCACAGACGGTCAATGGCCGGGTCGTCGCGCAGCGCGTAGATCTGTCCTGGCGTCGCCAGCAGCGCGGCCATCGGCAGCAGCCGGTACTCGTAACGGACAGCCGCGACAGTGCGCCCGGCGCTCAACAAAGGCTGCAGGCCGCGGCTGACATCCAGCCGCACAATCAGCGGAATAGCCTGTTCGCTTTCACTTCGTTCGATCTCCGCTTGCAGTAATGGGTCTATTTTTTGCCGATTCATCCCTATCCTTGCCGGTTGCGCCGGGTGCTTTCTGGCACGATTATACCATTCTGCCCTGACATCTCCAACTGCCAGACCGCAGAGCGCCGCAGGGTGAGGCTGCGGACGCCCCGTCTGTCGGCTGGAAGCGCGGGCGCGCCGCTGGCTGCTCGTCTCCTCACCGTGTCACGCTTGCCAAACTTTGGTGCGACTTGGGCCTTGTGGTATAATCCTCATTGCTTTGATGACGCCGGAGCGCGTTTGCAGCCCACGGCCAGAGCCTGCACATCCAACTGTTCGTCAGGGAGGCGCCGCATGATCGAAGTCACGATTGATAGCGTTCGGGTTAGCCTGATGTCACAACATCGCGTCGTCGTCCTGAAAGAGTATGACGGCGAGCACTATCTCCCCATCTGGATCGGCCCTTTCGAGGCAGATGCGATCACGGTCCAGCTTCAAGGCGTCGAAGTGACCCGGCCCATGACTCACGACCTGCTGATGAGCATCATCACCAGGCTGGAAGCCCAGGTCACGCGGGTGCTCATCCATGATCTGCACAGTGAAACCTTTTTTGCCACCGTTGTCATTGATACCGATGGCGAGATTGTGGAAGTTGATGCCCGCCCCAGCGACGCCATCGCCCTGGCGGTGCGCGCACGCGTGCCCATCTTCGTGGCCGAAACGGTTATGAACCGGGCCGGCATCCTTTCGGAAACCGACACGCCGCTGCCGGACCAGCAAGAGCCGCGGCGGAAAAAAGACAAGGCCGCCAAAGACGAAGATGGCCTGGACATCTTTCGCGAGTTTGTCGAAGGGCTTGACCTGGACAGTCTGGGCGATTGAAAATGCGCCTGCAGAGCGACCCCCGCTTTCTAACCCAACAAGACTGAGCGCGGCGAGGCCAAAGCCTCGCCGCTGTTGTCTCAGTCAGAACGCAGATAAGTCTACTTTCAACGGACGATGACCGCAGTATGACGACACCGGACAAATTGATTCCTTCCAGCCGAGAGGCCGAAGAGGCCGTTCTTGGCTCGCTCTTGATTGACACCGACGCGGTGATCAAGGTGGCATCGTTCCTGCGCGCTGACGATTTCTACAGCGAAAAGAACGGCTGGATCTATCAGGCCATTCTCGATCTGCACGAGCGTCGCCAGCCGGCCGATTTTGTGACTGTTTGCGAAGAACTGGGGAACCGCAATCAGTTACAGGAGGTGGGCGGGGACGCATACATCACTGATCTCATCAACGCGGTTCCCACGGCCATTCACATCGAGCACTACGCCCACATCGTGGAACGCAAAGCCGTCCTGCGTCGCCTCATCTCAGCCGCAGGGCAGATTGCCCAATTGGCCTATGACGAGTCGCGCGAGGTGGATGAAGTGGTGGACGAGGCCGAACAGATCGTCTTCAATGTCTCCGAGCGCCGCATCCGTCACGACCTGGTTCCTATGCAGCAGATCATGGGCGACGTGGTAGACCGCATTGATTACCTGGCCCGCCATCGCGGCGATGTCTTTGGCGTGCCGACCGGCTTCAAACTGCTGGACAAGATGCTGGGGGGCCTGCAAAAGTCCGACCTCATCATCCTGGCGGCGCGTCCCAGCGCAGGCAAAACCAGCCTGGCGCTCAATGTGGCGGCCAATGCCGCCAAGCGCTACGGCCAGCGCGTCGCTTTTTTCAGCCTGGAAATGTCGGCCGAGCAGTTGGTGCAGCGCCTTCTCGCCTCCGAAACCGGTATTGACCAGCAGCGTCTGCGCCTGGGCGATGTTCGAGATGATGAATGGCCCATTCTGATGGAAGCCGCGGGCGTGTTGGCCAACACCCATCTGTTCATTGACGACTCGCCCGCGGTCAGCGCCCTGGAAATGCGCACTAAAGCCCGGCGCCTGCACGCTGAACATGGCCTGGATGTCATCGTCGTGGATTACCTGCAGCTCATGCGCGGTCAGGTCACGCGCAACGAAAACCGTGTACAGGAAATCTCCTACATCACGCGCTCGCTCAAAGAACTGGCGCGCGAAATGAAGGTGCCGGTGCTCGCCCTCTCCCAGCTCTCGCGCGCGGTCGAACAGCGCGCGGACAAGAAGCCGATCCTCAGCGACCTGCGCGAGAGCGGTTCCATCGAGCAGGACGCCGACATTGTGCTCTTCGTCCATCGTGAAGACATGTACGATGAGAACACCGAGCGCAAGAACATCGCCGACATCATGATCGCCAAGCATCGCAACGGCCCGGTGGGCGCCGTCTCCCTCTACTTCCACAAGGAATTGACCCAGTTTCGCGACCTCGAAATGGTGCGCGAGCCGCTGGAGCCGGAGGGGTGAATCATGAAAACAACTGAGGCTCGACCATGAAGGGTTTTCCTGGCTTTCCGGCCGGCGACCTGACGCAGGTCTCGCTGCCGCAGTTCGCCTTCACCGATCTGCTGCCCTTGATTGATCACCTGGCCGAACTCAAGGTCACGCTGCACTGCCTCTGGCGCGCGAGCGAAAAGCCAAGCAGCCTGCGCTTCATCACGCAGCAGGAGCTGCTGACCGATGCGCGTTTGCGCAGCAGCCTGCCCGACAGCGCCGCGGTTCTCGATGGGCTGGAACGGGCCGTGGCCCGGGGCAGCCTGCTGCACCTGGTGGTTGAACATGCGGGCGAGCGGGCCGACTGGTATTTTGTGCATGATGAGGCCGGTCGCACCCTGCAAGAACAGGTGCGCAGCGGCATCTTGCCAGAGTTCGACGATCCATTGCTGGAAAACCGCGCCATGCGCGCCCAGCGCCCCAACATCTTCGTGCTCTATGAGCAGAACATTGGTCTGCTCCAACCGCTGCTGGCCGACGACCTGCGCGCGGCCGAGCGCGATTACCCGTTCGAATGGCTGGAAGCGGCGTTTCATGAAGCAGTGGTGCGCAACAAGCGCACCTGGCGCTATGTCCAAGCCATTCTGCAGCGCTGGGCGAGCGAGGGCCGCGAGGCGCCTATGCCGGAGAGCAAACCCGCGCAGAGGGCCAGGCGAACGAAATCTGCCGCGACCAAAGGCCCGAAAAAAGCGCCGAAAACCGGCAAGCGCTCTGACCCGTTCGACTACTGATGATCTGTGTAAGAGGTGATGCGTGAAAAGCCTGGCTGAAATCCTGGCGCGCATAGCGCAGGAGCATCCAACTACCGCCAAGCCCGAGGCCAGCGCCGCCGCAACCGACGGCGATGCCTGTACGATCTGCCACGGGACCGGTTTCGTCCTGCGTGATGTGCCGATTTCCGACCCTGAATTTGGCAAGGCGCGGCCCTGCATCTGCACCCTGAAAAACGCCGCCTGGGAACGGGCCGTTCACCTGCGCCAGGTCAGCACCCTGGGCCAACTGGAGCGCCTGACCTTCGAGCGCTTCTTGCCGGACGGCGTGTCATTGTCCGAAGAAAAACGGGTTAGCCTGCGCCATGCCTACGAACACGCGCGTAAATTTGCCGAGGAACCCGTCGGCTGGCTGGTTCTGCACGGGAGCTATGGCACCGGTAAGACCCACCTGGCCGCGGCCATTGCCAACGTGCGCCTGGCGCGCGGTCAACCGGTGCTTTTCGTCGTCGCCCCAGACCTGCTGGATTACCTGCGCGCGGCGTTCTCTCCGCAGTCCGACGTCACCTTCGATCAACGTTTCGAGGAAGTGCGCAGCACCCCGCTCCTGATCCTGGATGACCTGGGCGCGCACAGCACCACACCCTGGGCGCAGGAAAAACTGTACCAGATCATCAATCACCGCTACAATGCCCGTCTGCCTACCGTCATCACCACCAACCTGCGCCTGCAAGACCTGGACGAACGCGTGCATTCGCGGCTGGCTGATACGGAAATCAGCGAGTTGATCCACATCCTGGCGCCCGATTTTCGCCAGACCAACAAGACTTACGACGCGCTCGATCTCAACAGCCTGGCTCTGCATGAAAATCAGCGCTTCGACAACTTCGATCTGCGCAACCATGAACTGATGGGCGAACAGCGCGCCAGCCTGGCCGAGGCGCTGGCCGTGGCTCAACGCTTTGCCGAAAACCAGGATGGCTGGTTGATCTTTACCGGCAGCTACCACTGCGGCAAGACTCACCTGGCTGCGGCCATTGCCTATGAGCGTCTCAAGCGTTACAGCGCCGCGCCCATGTTCGTTTTTGTGCCCGACTTGCTGGATTATCTGCGCGCCGCGTTCAACCCGACCAGCACCGTGTCGCTGGATGAGCGCTTCGAACAGATTAAAAAGGCCGATCTGCTCGTGCTCGATGACCTGGGCGCACACAGCGTCACTCCCTGGGCCACTGAAAAGCTCTTTCAACTGATCAACTATCGCTACGTGACCCGGTATCCCACCGTTTTTACGATTGCCCTTGACAACCTGCCCCTGGAAACGCGTTTTCACGCCCGCGTCTTCGATCCGGGACACAGCCGTGAGGTCGAAATTTTAGCGCCCGCGTACCGCCCGGCGCTGCGCCCGGCCGTGCGTCCAGCGTCCGCCACACCCGCGTCCCGCGCCCCGCGCCGCGCGCGTTGAGGACTGCGGTGGATCAGCGCGCCGCGCGCGGGCATGGAGCACAGGGAACCGCTGCGTCGCCCCCATCGTTTTATCAGGTTGTCGCTCATGTCCTGTTGAATCGGGCATCTGCACGCGGCCTGCCATCTTGGGGAATTCCCCGCCTGATGGTAGAATCGCCCCCTGAATCACACATGCGAATCAGCAACGAGGTAAATTGGATGAACCGTTTGTCGAAAATTGCCTGGCTCTCCCTCCTGGCTCTCTTTGTGCTCAGCGGCTGTGGCGCAGCGCCCACGCCGGCGCCCATCCCCACGCGCACGCCTCAGCCCACCTTCACCCCGACACCGGATTGGACCCCCACACCCGCGCTGGCGCCCACCAAGACGCCCACGCCCGAACCGACCGCCACGCCCACGCCGGCCGAGCCGCCCACGGCCGTGCCCACCAACACCCCTGAAGCCAAACCGGCCGCGGTCGTTACCTCCCCGTCCGCCAACGTGCGCACGGGTCCCGGCACCGGTTACCCGCTGGTCGGTCGTGTCCTGCGCGGCGCTCGCCTGGAGATCACCGGCAAGAACGATGGCGTCACCTGGTGGCAGGTGTGCTGCGTCTCCGGCAAGCAGGGCTGGATCATCAATGACCTGGTGCGCGTCGAAGGCAACGTGGGCAGCGTGCCCATCGTCAGCGGCATTGCCCCGCCGCCGGCCGCACCCACACGGGCGCCGGCGCCAACGGCCACCCCGATACCGCCGCCGCAGCCCACCGCCCCACCGGCCTATGCCTATCGGGTTGGCAACACGCGCTGCTTCCCCAACTCCGGCATCACCTACATCGAAGGCAAGGTGCTGGACAGGAGCGGCGCCGGCAAGAATGGCGTCACGGTCGTCTTCTCCTACGCGCCAGATGGGCCGCCCGTGGCATCCTATGTAACCGGCACCGATGCGGGCAAGGTGGGCGGCTACACGCACATCATTCAATTCGACGGGCCACGTGAAGGTACCTGGTCCGTCTGGGTCGTGGATGGCGGCCGGCGCACGTCGGCCATTGCCACCGTCAAGACCGATGGCGTCGCCGGGGATGGTAAATGCCAGCAGGCGAACGTGGACTTCGTCCAGAACTGAGCAAATCACCGCACCAACGCAGAGCGCCGGGCCGACCTTTCCTGACTGGCCGCCGGGCGCTCTGCGCCGGTCTGGCCCTGCTGGCGCTGCTGCTGGCGGGGCTTTTTGTCTGGCGTCAGCCCCTGCGCGCCTGGCTCGCGGGCGCCAGCGGCGAAAAGGACCTCTTCCCCCAGCTCAAAGCCCTGGGCGACTTGAGCGCCGATCTGGCGCGGCCGGCCGTGCAAACCGCCGACCTGGCGCCGGTGCAGTTCGCGGGCGTCAACCCGTTTGGCGTCAACGTCTTCCTGGAGCAGGAGGTGGAGCCGGCCAAGCGCGAGTTGGCCGTCAAGCTGGCCGCCGACGCCGGCTTTCACTGGCTGCGCCAGGAGTTTCCCTGGGAAGACATCGAAATCAGCGCCAAGGACGATTTCTGGGATCACAAATTCGCTCATTCGGCCTGGGAAAAATACGATCACATCGTGGCCCTGGCCGAAAAATACGACCTCGAACTGATCGTGCGTCTCAGCAACCCGCCCGCATGGACGCGGCGCGAGGGCAACGCGGCCGGTACCTACGCGCCCCCCGACAACTTCGCCGATTACGGCGATTTCGTGGCGACCGTCGTCAGCCGTTACCAGGGGCGTGTGCGCTTCTATCAGCTCTGGAACGAACCGAACATCTACCCGGAGTGGGGCGAGCGGCCGGTCAACCCGGAGGAGTACGCAGAGTTGCTCAAAGTGGGCGCGACGCGTGCCCGTACCGCCGATCCTGACGTGGTCATCATCCTGGGCGCGCTGGCCTCCACCATCGAACTGACGCCCACGCCGCCCTTCGGCCTGAACGACCTGGTTTTCTTGCAGCGCCTTTACGACGCCGGCGCCGCGCCCTACTTCGACATCCTGGCGATGCAGGGCTACGGCCTGTGGTCTGGCCCGACGGACCGCCGCATGCACCCGCGCGTCATCAACTTCAGCCGGCCGCGCTTCGTGCGTGACCTCATGGTGCGCAACGGCGACAGTCACAAGCCGATCTGGATCAGCGAGATGAACTGGAACGCCGTGCCCGACGATATCCCGGACAAGCGCTTCGGCCAGGTCAGCGAGGAGGAACAGGCGCAGAACCTGGTCCTGGCCTACCAGCGCATCCAGGCCGAATGGCCCTGGCTGGGCGTCGCCAACGTCTGGTACCTGAAGCGGGCCAGCGATCAATGGGAACAGGAGCGCAAGCCGGAGGCCTACTTTCGCCTGCTGACGCCCGATTTTCGGCCGCTGCCGGCCTATGACGCGTTGGCGGCCTACACCGCCCGGCCGCCGCAGCTTGGCCGTGGCTTTCATCAGGAAGATCATTGGGCATTGACGTATGAAGGAAACTGGCAAACCATCAGCGATAGGTTTGCGGTGCTTGGACAATACCGCCGCAGCGTGGAGGCAGACGCCAGCCTGCGCTTCACCGTGGACGGCCGCCGGGTGATCCTGGTCATGCCGCCTGGGGGGACCGCCCACCCGCAGGCCAGCGTGGATGGCCAGCCGATTGCCCTGCAGCCAGATAAAGCCAATCCGGCGCGGTTGTCCTTCCGCGTGCCGACAGGAACCCACCAGGTGTTGCTGGCCGGCGCTTTTGCCGTAGATGGCCTCATCATCGAATAGCCGGAGACGCAACCGTCATGACTCTTTTTTCATCTTCGCCCTTTTCGCTGCGCCGCCTCGATCGCTGGTTGGCGCCCTGGCTGCCCTGGCTCATCATATCCCTGGCGCTGGGCCTGCGCCTTTGGCGCCTGGATAGCCAGAGCCTCTGGGCCGATGAAGGCAACAGCGCCGCGTTGGCCCTGCGCAGTTGGGGAGACATCAGCCTGGCCGCGGCCGCTGACATCCACCCACCGCTCTATTACTGGCTGCTCAATCTGTGGGTCGAGTTGTTTGGCCTCTCCGAGAACGGACTACGCAGCCTGTCGGTGTTCGCCTCGGCAGCCACGGTTGGCCTGACCTACGACCTGGGCCGGCGTCTGTTTGGCCGCGTGGCCGGACTGCTGGCGGCCTTCCTTCTGGCGATTGCGCCGTTTCATGTCTATTACGCCCAGGAAGCGCGCATGTACGCGCTGCTCACCCTGTGGGCAACCCTGCTGGCGGCCTCGTTCGTCATATTCTTGCAGCAAGAAATGATCGAAGTGACGCCGGGCCGGCGCGAACCGCCATTGATTGGCGCCACGCCCGGCTTCATCTTCGCGGTCACGGCCATCCTGGGCCTCTACACCCATTACCTGTTTCCGCTCATGCTGCTCGTGGTCAACCTGGTCTATGGCGCCTGGCTCATCAGCACCTGGGCGCGGCCGTTTCGCCGCTTGCGTACCGTGCGCTGGCTCTTCTTGCACCTGGTCATCGTGTTCGGCTACTGGGCCTGGGCCGGCATTGCCCTGGAGCGGCTGCGCGCCTGGCCCGCGCCGCCTGTCAGCGAACAGGGGATTGGCGCCATTTTCAGCGCGCTGCGTCTGCTGGTCTTTGGTCCCACCGCCGATGCTATCGCGGCGCTGTGGCTGTGGCCGGCGCTGGCCATCCTGCTGCTCGGCCTGCTGCCGCTGGCAATTGACGCGGCCGCCCGACCCGCCGCTGCGCCGGCGCCGACATCGCCGGCGGCCGCGCCGCCGCGCAAGGCCGGGCCTGCCTCCACGCGACGCCGGGCGAGTGCATCCCCGCGCCCCGCCGCGCCGGCGACCCCTCCCCCACCTGCGCCTGGCGCATGGACCGCCTGGGCCTTGCCTGTGCTCTGGCTGCTGGCGCCCCTCGGCCTGCTGCTGGCGTTCGGCCTGTTCAAAGAGGCCTATCTCAAATTCCTGCTGCTGGCCAGCCCCGCGTTGGCCCTGTTGTTGGCTCGTGGACTGCTGCTGCCGTTGGCGCTCCTGCGCCGCGCGCCCGCCGCGGCCGAGCCTGTTTCCGGCCGCAACGCCTGGCTGGCGCTGAGTTGGCTGACGCTGGGCCTGGTTGGCGTCAGCGTTGGCGCGGCCCTGGCGCTCAACGTCTACTACACTGATCCGGCCTTTGCCCGGGATGATTATCGCGG
>JAYRVL010000230.1:0-21568 GCA_041918575.1 Anaerolineae bacterium
GGAGGCGTCGTCACGCCGGAGGCGTCGTCACGCCGGAGGCGTCGTCACGCCGGAGGCGTCGTCACGCCGGAGGCGTCGTCACGCCGGAGGCGTCGTCACGCCGGAGGCGTCGTCACGCCGGAGGCGTGACCTACGGGTGGGGATGCTGTTTTTAACAGCGAGGGGCCGATCATCCTATCAAGGATGACCGGCCCCTCTGTTTTCGTGCGGTTGGTTCTGCGACTGCCGGGGGGGCGATCACAGAACGGTTCAGAATGTCAATACGAGACGCGCAGGGCGACCCAATCGAGCGAGAAGTCACGCGCGGTGGACGCGGCCACCGAGACGATGCGCACACGCAGGTTGGCGTCGCTCAGATTGGCGCTCGTCCAGGCGCGTCCCCAGGTATCGGTGGCGCCGCCGACGATGTAGGTGGCTTCGCTCGTGGTCAGGAAGGCGGTTGTCTTGGTGGAGGACCAGCTCACGCCGTCGTCCCACGACAACTGCACACAGAACTTGGGCGAGCTGGAGGCGCTGTCGGCCTTCGCGTCGAGCCGCACTTCGATGCCCTTGACCGTCGCGCCGCCGGGCAGACTGACGCCGTAGGTGTAGAAGCGGTGACGATCTTTCTTGGCATTGCTACAGTTGGTCGAAGTGCCCGTGCCGCTGTTGTTGTCCACGGCAAACAGCCCGTCGTCCGCATAGGCGTTGGTTGTGTTGGTCTCGAAGCCGTTGCGATCGCCGGTCGTCTCGGCGCTGTTGGAAGCCGGACTGAGCCAGCCGGTGTTGCCGGCCGGCGGGGTGGGCGTTGCGGTCGGCGGTACGGCGGTGGGCGTCCAGGTGGCCGTGGGGGGAACGGGCGTCGGCGTGGCCGTGGGCGGCGCGGGGGTGGGCGTGGCCGTGGGCGGCGCGGGGGTGGGCGTGGCCGTGGGCGTCTGATTCTGCGGCGTGCAGATTTGCAGACTCCAGCCGTTCAGGCTGCCGCCGTCCAGGTTGGCGTTGTCATGAATGATGAGGGTCCAGGCGCCGTTGGCATTTTGCCCGTCGAACGCGGAGAGCGGGTTGCTGGGGCGATAGGTTCCGCCGCCAGTCGGCGGGCAGGGCCAACTGCCAGGCGCGGCTTCGTCGTCCAGGTTGAGGTTGAAGTTGTTCTCGCTGCTGCACGAGCGCGCCATGATCTGCACCAGCGTGCCGAGCGGGCTTTGCAGGTTGAAGTCCAGGTCGTTGATCCAGGTGTGCGTGCCGTTGAGGCCGAGCACGTTGATGTCGCTGATGGCGCCGCTGCCGCTGACGTTCAGCACTGAGCTGACCGTGGGCGTGCCGCTGGCGGAGATCGTCTTGGGCACGTCGCTGCTGGCGAACGTGGCGCAGGTGGCGGGCGGCGGGGTCGGCGTGATTGTGGGGGTTGGCGTGGGCGTCGAGGTCGGCCCAGGCGTCGGCGTCGGCCCGGATGTACACTCGGCCATCTTGAAGCTGCCGATGCGCGTCTTCCAGGAGGAGCCGGAGGTCGAGAAGTATTCGGTGGTGAACCAGAAGGTGCAGTCGTCGGTGGGGTCAACCGTCATGTCCGCGTAGTCGCCCCAGCGGTTGTGGGTGGAGGTCTGCGAACCGGTTCCGGCATGCATGGTGGCCTCGGTCTGCAGTGTGCCCAGCGGGTCGGCGCCCAGGCGTGTGGCGTAACGGATGGCCGGGTACATGCTGCTGCTGGAAACGCTGTAGCCCAGGGCGATGTTGCCGTTGCGGTCCATGGCAATGCTGCCGACCCAACGGTGCTCGCTGCCGGGCGCCTGGGTGCCTTCCTGGTACAATGACCAGGCGCCTCCAGAGCGACGCAGTTCGAACCAGCGGATGCCGGCGCGATCGGAACCAACATCCACGGTGAAGTTACCGACCATCGTTTCGTAGCTGACGAAGTTGCGGTAGGCCAGGCGGAACATGGGCCATTCGGACAGCGGGTCGAGCTTGGCCGTGGTGCCCTGCTGCGGGATGCAGTTCATAACGAAGAAGCCGCAGACGGTGTAGGTGTAGCTGGAGACGGGGATCGTGGCGACGAGGGTGAAGGTGGAGCTGGCCGGGGTGGTGAAATTGGGCGCCAACTCGAACACTTCGATGCGATCCACGCCGCCGCCATGCCCGCTGTAGCTATTGTCCTTGAAGGTGTAGAACGTGCCTGGCGCGTTGGCCGCGGGCGGGGTGGGGCCGTCCACATCGGCCGGCAGCAGGAAGTTGGTCTGGCCGGTGAACTTGATGTAGGTGGCGGACAGTCCCTGCAACATGCGGGCGCGGTCGAAAGCGTACGCCGCGTAGGTGGACTCGTTCGATGACATGTAGTAGGCGTTGGGCCAGGCGCCGAACTTGAAGTAGTCAGGCAGCTCGGTGATCGAAAAGTCGTAGGTGTAGTAGGCGCCAAGAGGATCGGCCGTTTGCGAGATGGCAACGCAGATGTAGTAGGGGCTGGCCGAGACGAATTGGCTCAGCAGCCAGCGGTCGGCCATCTGATCGTAAACTACAACCGGGTCGCCGTCATTGCGGGTGCCGCAGCGGGTGCCCGCGCCGCCCCACAGTTGGTTGATGGCAGTGGGGCCGGCCAGCGATGTGCCGCTCTTGTTGAAGATGGCGAAAGTGCTGTTGACCATCTGCACGTAGTGGTTGGGGCCAACATCGCCATTGGTGTCGGGCGGGGAACCGGAGCCGCCGGTGGCATAGCTGATGCCGTCGAAGTTGAGAATGATGCCAGGGGTGTTGGCGCCATTGTTCTGTGAGCGGTCGAGCAGGGGATCGGGGCCGCCGTTGGGCAAGTCAACCGGGCCTTGCAGAAAGGTGTTCTTGTTTTGACGGGGGTTGATCTCACGATCGAGCTTCAGCAGCGATGGCTGTTCGGTGGGCAGCTCGCTGACAGGGCGGCTGAGACCGGGTTTGACCTCTTCGCTGACGTAGAGGGTGACCCCGCCCTCTTGAGGGCGGAGGGGGGTGGATGTGGCGACGCGAGCCAGCCGGGTGGAAAAGAGCAGCACCACGGCGAGCAGCAGAACACTGAACGATCCGAGCAACTTGAGATAGCGATGCATGATAGGTCAATCCTCCTTGAATTGCCTCTCTGAAAGGGCGACGATTCCGATGGCATCATTTTACTTCGGTTGCGTGGGGATGGCAAGTTGGAAATACGACAATGTCTGCGCCACTGCGGCGGCCGTCGCCTCCGCCACGCTGGCCTGACCGTAGAATGCCCGTTCGATCTCGCGATTGGCCGTTTCTTCGATGCCCACCCAGTTGGGCAGCAGCGGCAGGCGGCGGATGCCGGGGATGACATCCAGAAAGACCTGGCTGCTGGCCGGCTCTTGCGCGGGAGTGAGAAAAGCGGCCGATTCGGCCACCTGGCGCAGCGAAGGTACCGTGCGACCGGTTTCGGCCATGATCTTTTGGCCTTCCACCGAGTTGGCGAATTCGATGAATTGCCAGGCGGCGTCTTTGTTGGGTGCGGCTGCCGCCAGGCAGTAGCCGTCGGCGTGCAGGATGGCGGCGGTCCCCTGCGGGCCGACCGGCAGCGGCGCTACGTCCCAGGCAAAGGTTTTGATGGCGCGGTAGGTGGGGACGCCGCGCCGGCTGTTGAAGAACATGGCAAGGCGGCCATCGAGGAATCGGTTTTCGCTGCTCTCGCTCTGCTCGGCTACGGCATCGGGCGTCACTTTTTCCTTGACCTGTAGGTTGACGAACCATTGGAAGGCCGCCTGCGCTTCTGGGCTGTCGAGCGTGAGGCGGGTTGGATGATCCAGGTCATCCACGATGTCGCCGCCGTTGGCCCAGATGAACGGCGCCAAGCGGATGAGGCTGGGCGCCATGCCTGCGCCGTACTGTTCGGGCCGACCGTCGCCGGTGTCATCGCGCGTCAGAACCCTGGCCGCGGCCAGAAAATCGTCCCAGGTCCAATCGGCGGCGGGATAGGAGAGGCCGACCGCGTCGAATAGATCGCGGTTGTAGTAGAGCACCAGGCTGGAGATGTTTTGCGGGATGCACCAGAGCTGGTTGTCGAGCCGGAAGCCTTCCAGGGCCTGGGGGTAAAAATCGGCTTCGTGAATGACGGCGCTGGCTGCCAGGTAGGGGCCGAGCGGCTGCAGGCCGCCGGGCGCGGTGAAAGCGGCAAAGCGGCGGAAGTTGAGCAGCATGATGTCTGGCGGCGCGCCGGCGGCAAAGCCGGCCGTCAACTGGCGGCGATAATCGCTCTCGCTGGGCGCGTTGCGCAGCTCGATCCGAATGGATGCAAAGCGACTGTGAAAAGCATCTGCGAGTTTTTGATAGGCGGCCAGCTCTACGAGATCGCCGAAGACCGCAAACGACACGGCGCCGCTGGCGGTTGGCCGGCTGCCGCAGCCCGGCAGGTTGAGCAGCATCAGCAGGGTGAGCAGCGGAACAAGTATTTTTCTCATGGGACCTCACGAATCAAGACGGAATGGCGGGATGGGCGCGACAAGACCGGCCGAGCGTTCAACGTTCGCTTTCGAACAGGGCGCTGCGCAGGAAGGCGCGCTGTAGGAGAGCAAAAAGGCCAACCACCGGCGCGATCTGCAAGACGGCGCCGGCCAGGAACCAGGGCCAGTTGGTGGCATCTACCTGGCGCAGCAGTTGCAGCGCCACCGGCAGGGTGTACCATTCGGGGTCGAAAATGTAGAGCACGGGACTGACAAAATCGCTCCAGTAGAGGGCAAAGGTGAGCACGGTGACGGCTGCCACGGTAGGGCGCGCCAGGGGTAAGGCGATTTGCCACCAGATGGTCAGGCCGTCGGCGCCGTCCAGGCGGGCGGCTTCGAAGACTTCGGCCGGGGTGTGGCGAAAGGCCCAGGTGAAGAGCAGAACGAATAGCGGGCTGCTGGCGCCCAGGGCCGGCACGATCAAGGCCCAGAGTGAATCGAGCAGGTTGAGCCAGCGCAGGAGCTGAAAGCGGAACATCCAGCCGGAGGCGGCCGGGACGATCAGCAGGCCGATGGTGAGCATGAGCAGGCGCCGGCGCCAGGGGCCTTCCAATTGCGCCAGCGCAAGGCCGGCCCACGAGGCGGTGACGAGGGTGAGCGGCACGGCCAGGCCAACGACGATGAAGGAGTTGAGGGCATAGCGGGCAAAAGGCACGATGCGAAAGATGGCGAGATAGTTGTCCCAGAAAGGGGCGGCCGGCCACCACTGCACTGTCTTGGGCGGGGGCAGGCCCGGTTCGGCCAGGGATGCCACAAGCACCCACCAGAGGGGGAGCAAGAAGAGCGCGCTGATGAGGCCGGCCAGGGCGTGACGCAGGAAGTGGACCCGGCGCTCAGACATCCACGCCTCCGGCGCGTGCCAGGCGCAGGATGGCCGCGATGAGGAGCGCCATGAGCGCGTAGAGCATGACCAGGAGGGCGGAGGCCAGGCCGTAGTCAACATAATCGAAGGAAAGCTCGTAGATCAGGAGGGGAAAGAGCATGGTGGCGTAATAGGGGCCGCCGTAGGTGAGCAGGTAGGTGGGAGTGAAGGTGGCCTGCAGGCTGGCGAGGATGTCGCGACAGGTCAGCAGCAGGATCCACGGCGTCAGCAGGGGCAGGGTGATGCGCCACAGGATTTGCCAGGCGGAGGCGCCGTCCATGCGTGCGGCTTCGAAGTAGGTTTGCGGGATGTTGTGCAGCCCGGCCAGCAGGACCAGGAAGCCTTCACCCATCTGAAAAACAAGCATGATGATGATGGCGAGGCGCGCGGAGGTGGGGTCGGTCAGCCAGGCCGGCGCCGGCAGGCCGGCCAGGGCCAGCAGGTGGTTGAGAGGCCCGTAGAGGGGGTTGAAGATCCACAGCCAGATCAGGGCGTAGGCGGCTTCGGGGATGAGGGTGGGAAGGTAGGCCACGGCGCGGTGAATGGCGAACCGGCGCCCCTGCGCTTGCAGGAGCAGCGCCAGCGCCAGCGCGGCCATCAAGCGTAAGGGCACGGCCAGGCCGATGAAGAGCAGTGTGTTGCGAAAAGCCAGGCTGATGAGCGGCGCGCTGAGGAGTTTGCGGAAGTTCTCCAGCCCAATCCACACCGGCGCTTGCAGCGCGTTGTAGCGTGTGAAGGCCAGGGCCAGGGTGGTGAACGCCGGCAGGACGACGAGAACGGCCATGCCGATGAGGAAGGGCGCCAGGAAGAGGCGCATTTGGGCCTGGTAGGATGGTGAGCGCATGAATGGTCCCTATGCCTGGCCGAACATCTGCCGGAAGACCTGCGGCGCGTGACGCTGCGCCAGGGTGGGGGTGATGGCGTTGGCGCGACAGATGTCGGCGTAGGTTTGCGCGCTGGGCCGTGGACGCCGCGCCTGGGTGACGGGGTCGAGCTCGATCAGGCCAAAGCGCAGATGCCAGCCTTCGGCCCATTCGAAGTTGTCTACCAGGGTCCAATGAAAGAAGCCTTCGACCCGCGCGCCGGCCTGAATGGCAGCCTGCACTGCGGCCAGGTGGGTGATGAGAAAGCGAGGACGCAGGTCATCATCGGCGTCGGGCAGGCCACATTCGGTGATGTAGATGGGCTTTTTGCAAGGGATTAGCTGCACCAGGAGATGTTTCAGGCTGTCGGGGACGCATTCGCTGTAGGGCGCGCCGTTGGCCATCAGATCGCTCATTTCACCGGTTGGGGCAAAGGAGCGCCGTCCGAATAGATCGCCCGGCACGCGCAGGTCGAAATGCACCAGCTCCCGCGTGTAGAAGTTGACGCCCAGGAAGTCGCTGGAGTCAATCAGCGCGGGGACGGTTTCGCCGCGGCCGAGGGGCGGGCGCAGGATACCGTCGCGGATGGCAATGAGCAGGATTTGGTTGAACAGATAGTCCTGTATCCTGGCGGCCCAACGGTCGAGACGGGCCGTGGGCCGGGCGGGCACAAAGGGGCGCAGTTGCAGCGCCAGGCCCACCCGCGCCTGGCTGTCTTGACGATGGATGGTGTGATAGGCGGCCGCGTGCGCCAGCAACAGGTTGTGCGAGACCCGAAAGGCCGCGACCAGGCTGCGTTGGCCTGGTGGAAATTCGCCCAACAGGTAGCCCAGGGTGGCAAACACATTGGGTTCGTTGATGGTACACCAGAGGTCAACCAGGTCGCCCAGCTCACCGGCGACCCGCTCCACGAAACGCTGGAAGAGGGCGATGCTGCGGGGGTTGAGCCAGCCGCCCTGCGCTTCGAACCAGAGTGGATTGGTGAAATGGTGGAGGGTGACCATTGCGGCCAGGCCGCGGCTGCGCAGCGCGGTCAGAATCTCGCGGTAGCGGCGGAACGCGGCCGGATCGAAAACGCCGGGCGCCGGCTCCAGGCGGCTCCATTCGACCGACAGGCGATGGGCGTTCTGACCCAGGGTCTGGGCGAGATCGAGGTCAGCCTCGGCGCCGCCGGGCGCCCACCAGTTGCAGGCCAGGCCGGAGCGGTGATTGTGGTGGATGCGGCCGGGAGTTTGTTCCCAGGCCCACCATTGGTTGTTCGTGTTGTTGCCTTCGACCTGGTGGGCTGCGGTGGCCGTCCCCCAAAGGAAGCCAGTCGGAAAGGGCCGGACCGTCACATGGGTCATGCAGATTATTCCGTCAGGCTCCTTTTGGGTTGGCGTCGGGCCGATGCAGCCGCTCGTAGTCCGTAGCAGCGCGCCCGCAGGTCGTCTCAGTGCGCCGTTTTGGGCGTTGTCGGCAAGTACAGATGACGTGACTGACCGGCGCCAATGTCGAAGCTGACATCATCCACGACAAAGCTGGAAGTGAGTCGCGCGTCGGTGTAGACGCGGAACAGCACACGCACGGTCTTGCCGCGAATCGCATCCAGGTCGGTGGGGCTGAGGATGTAGGTGTGCTGCTGGTACTGATCGGTGGGGGGCACAGCATCAATCAGGATTGCATCCACGTAATGGGCGCCGCCGACGGGGTCCACCAGTTGCAGCGTGAAGTAGTCTACGCTGTAAGTGGTTTCTGGTGTGAACGACCAGTACCACAGGTGCAGCTTGCCAAAGTTGATGTTCGCGGGCACGTCCACGTTTTGGAACATCTCGTCATCGGCGTAGTTGTAGCCGCCGAGCCAGGATGCGTAATTGCCACCGTAAGGGGGTCGCGGCAATTGATTGGTCGGACGAATCAGGACCGTGCCGGTTTCAGTCCAGCCAGCGTGATATTGCTCGAAATCGCCATTGACCAGCAGTTCTTCGTTGGGGATGACCGCGTGTGTAGGAGCGGCCAGTGCAAACAGGGTAGCGAGCGCCAGGCAGAGCGCCGCCAGGGTTTGGATACCACGGGGAGAAGGGCGCAAACGTAACAGATCCATTGAGCCTCCAGGAAGCAAGACACGATTGAGGTGCGTCCGGAACGCGGGAATGAGTTTACTCGAAGATTGAACAAATGGCAAAACGAGCCTGTAATCCGATAGTTGCCAAAGCTGGCGGGCTGTGATACATTCAGCCTGCATCTCCCGCAATCAGATTCGGATGCTCATGGTGAAAAAGCCTCTATGCGTGTCATTACCGGAACGGCCAAAGGCCGTACCCTGTCCTCTGTCCCCGGCGATTCGACGCGACCCGTCACCGATCGCGTCAAGGAGGCCCTCTTTTCGATCCTTGAGTCCCAGGATGCCGTGGAAAATGCCCGTTTCCTGGATCTGTTCGGCGGCACCGGCGCGGTGGGCATCGAAGCGCTCAGCCGCGGCGCGGCCGAGGCGGTCTTCTGCGAGAAGGATCGCCGGGCGCTTGCCACGCTGCGCAAGAATTTACAGTTGACCGGCCTGGCTGCCCAGGCCCGTGTGGTGGCCGGCGACGCCTTCGCCTTCTTGGCCCGCGCCGATGTCGGGGCTTTCGATTTGATCTACATCGCGCCGCCGCAGTATCGCCAACTGTGGGAAAAGGCGCTGCTGTTGGTGGATGCCCGCCCGCAGATGCTGAACGAAGCCGGGCAAGTGGTCGTTCAAGTTCATCCAAAGGAAGATCGCTTGCTGAACCTGGCTGCGCTGTGCCGCTGCGACGAGCGCGCCTATGGCAGCACGCTGTTGGTGTTCTACGACCATGCGCCTCAAGCATAAGGACGGTTGCCCTTGTTGAATCGAATCAAGAAGATCCTGATTGCGGCGACCGGCGTGGTCGTCTTCATCCTGGCGCTGGAGCTTCTCAAGACCGGGGCGCATGAGCTGCAGCCGCTGTTCAAGACGCTGTCGGTTGATTCCATGACGAACACGCTCGGCATGGGCTGGCTGATGGCCTACATGGTCCTCAGCGGCTCACCGGTGGCCGCGGTCTCACTCACGCTCTACAGCGGTCACTTGATTTCGGATGTCCAGGCTTTCGCCATGATTACCGGTTCCCGATTAGGCGCTTCGTTCATCGTTTTGTTGGTTGGTTTTGTGTCCTATTTGCGTGGGCGCCAACGGGTGGCCAGTATCTCCATCGGGATTCTGGCCCTACTCACCACGGCTACGATTTATCTGCCCGCCATGCTCCTGGGCTACCTGATCCTGGTCAACGGTTGGTTCGACAACATACGCTTTGGCGCGCCCACGGCGCTGGCTTCGTTCATTGATGTGGTTTACGATCCAATCGTTCACCTGTTGGCCTCATGGCTGCCCGGCTGGTTTCTCTTCCTGGGCGGACTGGGCATTTTGTTGATAGCCTTCAGTATCTTCGATCGGGCGCTGCCGGATATTTCGCCGGAGAGCAGCGGCTTTCAACGTGTATCCGACCTGGTCTACCGGCCCTGGGTAATGTTCATCATCGGCATGGCGGTCACCGCGGTCACGCTCTCTGTCTCCGTTTCTCTGGGTATCCTGGTGCCGCTTTCTGTGCGGGGCTATGTGCGTCGTGAGAACCTGATGCCCTACGTCATGGGCGCCAATATCACGACGTTCATTGATACGCTGTTGGCCGCCCTTCTTCTCAACACACCGCGCGCGTTTACCATTGTGTTCACTGAGATGACGAGCGTGGCCTTGTTGTCGCTGTTCGCGCTGCTCATCAACTACAACGGCTATCGGCGCAGTATCGAGTGGTGCTTGGAGTGGATCATGCGCGATAACCGGCGCTTGAGGTTCTTTCTGGCCGTTATTTTCATCATCCCTGTGTTCTTGCTCTTGCTTTGATGGTTGTTTCCCGATGGTGGGGACAGGTGGTTTTCTATGATGCGAGTCTTGCTGTACGTGGATGGTTCACATAATAGTCAATGGGCGCTGCAAGTAGCCTTGCTGGTCTGCAAACATTTCGAAACAGAGATCACGCTCCTGGTGGGTGATGGCGGCAAGGGCGCCGATGCCCAATGGCTGCCGCAGGCGCGGGATCAACTGCTGGCGGCAGCGGCGGGCGCCCTGCGCGAAGTGACGCAGCCCGGCCCGGCCGAGGATGCCATCCTGGCTGAGTCAACCGCCCATGCGTATGACCTGATCTTGCTGGCGCCGGCCGGGCGCCGCGGCTTGAGCCGCCTGCTGCACGGCTCGCGGGTGGCCCAGGTGGTTCGCCAAAGCAAGACTTCCGTCCTGGTGGCGCGCACACCGTTGACCGATATTCGCCGCATGATGGTGAGCATCGGGGGCACGCGTCAGAGCTTGGAGATGGTGGAGGTGGCCGCGCAGTGGGCGCAGGCGCTGTCGGCGCGCGCGATCGTCCTGCACGTGGTATCGCAACTGCCTTTGTTCTTCCAGGGATTGACGGCCGAGGAGGGGCATCTGACCGAGGACGAAATGTTGGCTATCGAGTCGGAAGCGCGCGAAGTGCTGCAAGAGGCGATCAGAATCCTACGGGAGGCCAATGCTTTTGATCACCTGATGCTGCGCGAGGGTCTGCTCGAAGAACGTGTGCTGGCTGCGGTCGAAGAAGAAAACATAGACCTCCTGGTACTGGGGGCCAATGCCGCGTCTGGCGTCAACCGTCTCTTGCTCGATGACCTGTGCAGTCGCCTGGTGCAGAAAAGCCCGATTACCACGCTGGTGGTGCGTTGAGCGGAGCAGGCGAGACACCCATGCTTCCCAGCGCCGCGCCTGTGCTGCTCTCTGGTTCGCGTTAGGAAAATTCGGGCAATTGCGCTATAATCTTTATAATTTGCGGTACGTTGCCGTTCACCCCGTTGTCAACCATTGTCTGCGTTGGAGGATCCATGCGTTCCAGAACCATACGTGCGGCAGCCGGGTTATGGTTGCTCATCTTGGCCGTCACAGCAGCACCCACGTGGGCGCAGGAGAGCAAACAGCTCTACTGGCAGCGATGGGATGCCGACATCACCATTGATGCGGATGGCTCGTTCAAGGTGATTGAAACCCAGGAGATCGTGTTCACCTCTGGCAGCTTCCGCTTTGGCACGCGCAATATCAAGACCGATCGTCTGCGCAGTATTACCGATGTACAGGTCATGGCCGATGGGCAGGCGCTGCGCCGTGCGCCGAGCGGTGAAACCGCGGGCACGTTCGTTGTGACCTCCGACGGCAGTGGGGACTTCATTGTCAAGTGGTTTTTTCCCCGCTCGGTCTCGGACAGCCGCCATATCTATGTGATCAGCTACAGAGTAGAAGGCGCGCTGCGTTACTATGATGGCGGCGACCAATTCTGGTGGAGCGTGGTTGGGCCTGAGCGCAGTTTCCCGGTGCGCTCATCCACGGTGACGGTTCATGTGCCCGCGCCGGCGACCGTGGCGAATTATGATAACTACGGCGTCCGTGCGACCGCAGCGCAACTCAACAGCCAGAGTGTGGAATTCGTCTCCAGCGAGGCTATCAACCCGGGCGAAGCGATCGAGGTGCGCGTGCAGTTCACCCACGGCGTGGTGGCCGGCAGCCCCTCAAGCTGGCAGGCGCAGGCCGATGCCGATGCGGCTGTGACTGAGCAGCGCGCCGCGTACGACCGCCAGGTGCGGCCCCTGGTCAACACCGGCGTGCTGGCTTTGGGGGTGCTCTTGCTCATTGGCGGGCCGCTGCTGGTCTACCTGCTCTGGTATCAGAAGGGCCGCGACATGCCGGTGATGCTGCCAACCGACTACCTGGTCGAGCCGCCCGATCCCAACCTGCCGCCAGGCATTGCCGGCACGTTGGTGGATGAGAATGCCGACCTGGAAGATGTCATGGCGACCCTCATTGACCTGGCCCGGCGCAAGGTGCTGGCCATTCGCGAGGAGAAAGGCAAGGATTTTGCCTATACCCTGGTGGGGAACGCCGATGGCCTGCGCCCTTTCGAAAAGACGCTGGTGGACAAGATCTTCCCGGGCGAAACGAGGGAGCGCCGCATGTCGCAGTTGAAGAACAAATTCTACGCCACGATTCCGAAGATCAAAACCCAACTGTACGAAGAAGTGGTGAAAGAGGGTTTCTTCATGCGCAGCCCTGAACGCACGCGCAACACCTATGGCGCTGCTGGCGTCGCCGCGTTGGCGCTGACCGGTATCCTCGCCTGCTGCGTGTTTCCTTTCGCCCTCGACTACACCGATATGGCCTTGTTGCCCGTTGTGGGTGTGGGCCTGACCTCGCTGATTCTGATCGCTGTTGCGCGTTTCATGCCGCGCAAGACTGATAAGGGCGCGGAAGCGGCCGCGCGTTGGCGAGCCTTCAAGCGCTATCTACAGGAAATCGAGAAGTACACCAACCTGGAAGAGAGCAAGGCCATCTTCGAGACCTATCTGCCCTATGCGGTGGCGTTTGGCATTGACCGCTCCTGGATCAACAAGTTTGCCGAGGTGGATGCGCCAGTCCCCACTTGGTGGACGCCGTACTCAGATTACGGCTATGGCCGTTCTCGCAGACGCGGCCCCCTGACGGTTGGGGGCGGCGATGTTGGTTTGCCGGGCGCGGGCAAGGTGAGCAGCGCAGAAGCAGCGTCGCCGCCCACCCTCAGCGACATGTCGCGCGGCATGGGCAGCGGCTTGAGCAGTATGAGCGCCGGCCTGGGCACGATGCTGTCATCTTCCGCATCCGTGCTGACCAGCCGACCCGAGCCCCAATCATCCTCTGGTTCGAGCGGTTCGGGCTGGTCGGGTGGCGGCGGCGGCGGCGGCGGGGGCGGCGGCGGCGGCGGCGGCGGCGGCGGCGGCGGCGGGTTCGGTTGATCCGATCGCCTGCTCTACGCGCCGTCGCAGAGCGATTGAAATCGCGCTTGGTGGGCGTGACCGCCGGGCGTCCACCTGCGTGGATGCGATGGCGGTCGGCGCAGGCTGGCCTGTCGGCGGAGCGCCCATCCGCCCCGAATTCATTCGGCGGCTGTTTTTGGTACGACATAAGGAGGCAGATATGATTGGTTCTGGCCGTGTGGTGGGCTTGATTCTCGTTGTGATCGGAATCCTGACCTGCCTGATCGGCAGCGCGGTTGCCATCACCTCGGTGCAGGCCGCAGGTGAACAGGGCAACGCGGGCGGCATGGTGTTGGGCATCGCCTTCAGCGCCCTGCCCGCTTTGTTGTTCGTTGGCGTGGGCGGCTATTTGTTTACGCGCGGACGCGCAGAAGCCGCTCAAATGGCTGAAGTCGCCAAACAGAAGAAGATTCTCAACATTGTCATGACGCGCGGTAAGGCCAGCATTTCGGACATCGTCCTGGAGATGGGCACGGACGCGGAACAGGTCAAGGCGTGGATCTATGACCTGGTCGGCAAGGGCCTTTTCAGCGGCTACATCAACTGGAACGATGGCATTCTTTTTTCCAGGCAGGCGTCACAGATGCGCGAGGGCGGCAAATGCCCTAACTGCGGCGGCCAACTGGAACTCGCCGGCAAGGGCGTGATCAAGTGCCCGTTCTGCGGCAGCGAGATCTTTCTTGCACAATAGAAGCGTCACCCCTGGCCATGAGACCCGGTGGCGTCCAGAGGGGCAAGCAGAGGTATTCAGGTAGAGAAAGGACCAAACAATGGATTTGATCGAAAAAGCCAAGGCGGGCCGGGGGGCGTTGGAGCGCACCTTTGCTGGTTTGCCCGGCATCAAAGGCTACAAGGAAAAGGAACTGCGCCGTGAAGCTGACAAGACGGTACGCGATCTCCTGGCGCGTGACCTGGATGAGCAGCGTCAGCGCCTACAGAGCCTGCAAGTTGACCTGCTCGGCGCAGGCGGCCTGCAGTGGGTGGACGATGTAGAGCGCGCAGTGTCGAAGCTGCAGACCCTGGTGGATCGCATCAGTACCGCCAGCTATGGCTATGCGCCGCTCTTCGATGATGTCAAGGTCAAGGAGGCGCAGCTCGACGCCCTGGCGCAGTTCGATCAGCAGATGGTGGACCGCGTGGGCGCGCTGCAAGCCGAAGTGGACAAGTTGGTCGCGGCCGTCAGCGCGCGGGAAGGCATCGGCGACGCCGCCAACGCGCTGGCCGATCATGTGGCGATGCTCAACACCGTGTGGGGCCATCGCCAGGACGCTATTCTGAACAGCTAATCAGCCAGCGCTGCCGGCCCGTCCAGGGTCGGCAGCGCTTTTGCATCTCTTGCTACGGAGGATCCAATGGCACGAATAATTGATGTGATCGAGGCCCCCAACCAGGGGTTGGCCGATATCGTGGTGCGCGTTCCGCAGTCGGGCTCGGGCGATTTTCAGCTTGGCTCGCAGGTGATTGTGCGCGAAAGCCAGACCGCCGTCTTTTTCCGTGACGGTAAGGCGCTGGATTCGTTCGGCGCCGGTCGCCATACGATTACCACCGCCAACCTGCCCCTGATTACTAACCTGCTGGAACGTATTTTTTCCAGCGGCAAGAACATCTTTACGGCGGAAGTCTATTTTGTCAACCGCCGTGAGTTCCTGGAGCAGAAATGGGGCACGCCGGAGCCGATTACCCTGCGCGACAAAGACCTGGGTATGGTGCGCCTGCGCGCGTTCGGCAACTATTCGATGCAGGTGAGTGACCCACAGTTGTTCGTCACCAAGATCGTGGGCACACAGGGGCTGTATCAGACGGCGCAGATTGATGCGTATCTGCGTGGGGTCATCATCAGCCGCATGACGGATGTGCTGGCCTCGTCGGGCGCCAGTTTTCTCGACCTGCCGGCCCTGTTCGATGAACTGAGCGCGGGGATCAAGGCCAGACTGGCCGATGACTTTGCCGCGCAGGGCATTACGCTCAAGCAGATGTTCATCCAGTCGGTCAGTCCCACCGAAGAAACGCAAAAGGCGATTGACGAGCGCGCTTCGATGGGCGCGATTGGCAACATGCAGGCCTATTTGCAGTACAAGGCGGCGCGGGCGTTGGGCGACGCGGCGCAGGCCGGCGGCGGCGACGCGGGCAGCCTGACCGGCGCCGGGCTGGGCCTGGGCGCAGGCGTTGGCCTGGGCGGCGTCATGGCGCAGGCGATGACGCAGGCGATGGCGGCCGGTCAGCAGCAGGCCGCGGCAGCTCCCGCTGCGGCTGCGCCCGATGTGATGACCACGGCCGAAGCCGCCGCGTATCTCAAGGTGTCCGAGGCTGATGTCCTGGCGCTGATCGAAGCCGGCGACCTCAAGGCGCGCAAGATCGGTTCTCAGTACCGCATCGGCAGGGCGACGCTGGACGAATTCTTGAAGGGCTAGTTTCACCTCCCCTGGTGTGAGAAGATCGAAGACGGAGGAAACCATTCTATGTCGAGGCGATTTGCCATTGTCGTTGTGTGCGCGGCCGCGCTGGCGCTTCTGCTGGCGGCCTGCGGCGCCACCCCCACCCCGGTGACGGTGATCGAGAAAGAGACGGTTGTCGTCAAAGAGACCGTCGAGGTGGTCAAAGAAGTAACCAAAGAGGTCACCAAAGAGGTTGTCGTGACGCCCACGCCGGTGCCGATGAAACCCCAGGTCTTGCGC
This sequence comes from Anaerolineae bacterium, assembly GCA_041918575.1. Taxonomy (GTDB): domain Bacteria; phylum Chloroflexota; class Anaerolineae; order SSC4; family Amarolineaceae; genus Amarolinea. The sequence goes on from JAYRVL010000230.1 coordinate 15,689, forward strand.
TGGTCCATCGAGGGCATCAATGAACTGGTTTCGATTGATCCGCCCAAGGCCAGCGACTCCCAGGGTATCCTGGCGGTGAACATGCTGTTCGCCGGCCTGGTGCGGCTGGACGGGGAACTGCGCGTGGCGCCGGACGGCGCGTCCAATTGGACCGTCTCGCCGGACGGCCTGACTTACACTTTCAAGCTGCGCCCCGGCCTGGCCTTCAGCGACGGCACACCGGCGACGGCCGACGACGTGGTCTTCTCGCTGACACGGGCGCTGAACCCGGCGACCGGCGGGTGGACCGGCCCCTTCTACCTCAGCAACATCGTTGGTTCTGACGATGTGACGAGCAGCGCCAGCGCCTCGCTGACCGGCGTCAAGGCTGTGGATGCCTCCACTGTCGAGATCAAGATCAAGCAGCCGTCCGCCTTTTTCCTCAAGCAGTTGACCTTTGCCGGCGGCTTCATTGTGCCGGAGGCGAAGGTGGCGGCCAACCCGGCCAACTGGACCGACAACCCCATCGGTACCGGGCCGTTCAAACTGAAGGAATGGAAGCATAACCAGGCCCTGATCCTGGAGCCGAACCCCTACTACTGGAATGGCCCCATCCAGGTGACGGAACTGCAGATGCCCTTCTTCCAGGACAGCGAAACCGCGTTCCAACTCTATCGCACCGGCGGCCTGGACATCATGGGCAGTCAGCAAAACGGCGTGCCCGTCGCGCGCATCGGTGAGGTGAGCGATCTGCCGGACTTCCGCACCGCTTCTTCCTTTGCCGTGCGCTATGTCGGTTTCAACAACAAGCTGCCGCCGTTCGACAATGTCAAGGTGCGCCAGGCCTTCGCCCGCGCCATTGACAAGCAGGCGCTGGCGGAAAAGGTGCTGGGCGGCAGTGTGCGCCCCACCGATCGCATCCTCCCCGGCGGTCTGCCCGGTTCCGAGCTTCCCATCAAGGGGTTGACGTTCGATTCGGCTGGGGCCAAGCAACTGCTGGCCGATGCAGGTTTCCCCAACGGCGCCGGACTGCCGCCCATTGCCTTCACCTACGGCGTCGAAGGCGACAACGAGCGCGTGGTGACGTTCTTGCAGGAGCAGTGGAAGCAGAATCTGGGCGTCCAGGTGACGCTGGAGCCGCTCGAACTGGCGACTTTCAGCGAGCGCTTGAACACCACCTACCAACACCCGGAGCAGGGCATCCAGATGTACTTCAGCATTTGGGGCGCGGACTATCCGGACCCGCAGAACTTCATCTCCCAGCAGTTGCGCACCGATGTGGGCAACAACAACGGCCACTGGTCCAATGCGGCCTTCGACAAGCTGGTGGATGAGGCCGATGTCATCGTGGGCGATGACAGCAAGCGCATGACCCTCTACAACCAGGCCGAGCAGTTGGCGGTGGATGAGGTGGGCTGGCTCCCGCTCTTCAATCCGACGCTCAATGTGCTGATGCGGCCTTATGTCTCTGGCTTCGTCTTCACGGGCCAGGGGATCACCGTGCCCGACTGGTCGGCTGTGCGCGGTAAGGCGCAGTAGACCCGGGAATTCCAAATGTGACCGCTGAAGACATCTGGAATGGAGGCTTTAGCCGGTTATTGGGCACTTGAGAACTCTGTGGCAGACCGGCTGAAGCCTCGGTTCCGGGAACATTTGGAATTGCCGCAGTAGACCGGCCCCGCGGGGGCGCTGAACGGGGAGTTCCCCGACTCTCCGTTCGGCGCTACGCGTGGTCGAATTCTGAATGTTCATCATGACTCGGCGATACGGCGGCGCTCCCAGCGCGCTGAGTGCGCATAGACAACAACCAACATCTTATGGTATCCATCGTTCTGCGGCGTATCCTCAGCCTGGTTTTCGTCGTATTCAGCATCACCCTGTTGACCTTCGTCATCGGCTACCTGGCGCCAGGGGACCCCATCCTGGTCATGATGGGGTCGCGCCGCGACCCTGTGCTCTATCAGCGGCTGCTGCATCAGTACGGGCTTGATCTGCCCTGGTGGCAGCAGTACCTGCGCTATGTCGGCGGGCTGCTGCAAGGCGACCTCGGCCTGTCGTACAAGTACCAGGGGCGTCCGGTGCTCGATCTGCTGCGCCAGGGCCTGCCGATTTCGTTGGCGCTGGGCGGGGTGGCGCTTTCACTCAGCCTGGCCATCGGCATTCCCGCCGGCGTGCTGGCCGCGCTGCGCCAGAACTCCTGGCTCGACCGCGGCCTGCTGGTGCTCATGCTGGCCCTCTACGCCATTCCGAGTTTCGTGCTCATCCCCATCCTGCGCGCCGCGGACACCTGGCTCTACCGCGCCGGGCTGCCCTTTCTGCCGGTGGCCGGGTGGGGCACGCCGCAGCACTGGTTTCTGCCGGTGATCGTGCTGGCCGCCGGCGCTACCGGTTACCTGGCGCGGCTGACGCGCGCCTCCATGCTCGAAGTGCTGCGCCAGGACTTCATGCGCACGGCCGCGGCCAAAGGCCTCTTCCCGCGGCAGATCACCTGGCGCCATGCGTTTCGCAACGCGCTGCTGCCCATTGTCACCGTGCTCGGCCCCTCGCTGGCGTTTCTCGTCACCGGCGCGTTCGTGGTCGAAAACCTCTTCGCCGTGCCCGGCATCGGCTTCCTGGCGATCCAGGCCATCGGCCAGCGCGACTACCCGGTGCTGCAAGGCACGACGATCATCCTGGCCGCGGCCGTCGTCATCATGAACCTGGTCACCGACCTGGCCTACATGTTCCTCGATCCACGGATTCGGCTGACGTGAGCAGCACAACGGCCGCGGCGCTCTCTGCAGGCGACCGCTCACGCACCCTGGCCGGCCGTTTTGCCGCCAATCGTCTGGCGCTTCTCAGCCTGGCGGTCATCGCTCTGCTCATGCTGTTGGCCGCGCTCGGGCCAGAAGCGTGGACATTCAGCGCCACCGACCAGGACTACGACGCCATCAACGCCTGGCCGACGCCCGTGCATCCCCTGGGCGCCGACAACCTGGGCCGCGACACCCTGGCCCGGCTGCTGCGCGGCCTGCGCGTCTCGTTGTTGGTGGCGGTGTATGTGGAAACGCTCAACATCGTGCTCGGCGCCACCCTGGGCCTGTTGGCCGGCTATTTCGGCGGCTGGCTCGATCAACTGCTCAGCCGCCTGGCCGACATGCTCTTTGCCTTTCCCGGCCTGCTGTTGGCGATCCTGGTGGCCGGCGTGTTCGGCCCGGCCATCACGCAAACTTTCGGCGGAATCGGCCGCCTGCTCCTTGTGGCCGGCGCGCTGAGCCTGGTGAGCTGGCCGTTGATGGCGCGCACCGTGCGCAGCATCACCCTGGCGCTGCGCGAGCGCGAGTTCATCGAGGCTGCACGCGCAGTGGGCGCCCGTGATCGCTCCATCCTCTGGCGCCATCTCCTCCCCAACGTCATGGGCATGGTCATCGTCAGCGCCACCCTGGACGTAGCCGGCGTGGTGGTCAACGAAGCCGTCTTGAGTCTTCTGGGCCTGGGCGTGCAGCCGCCCGCGCCCAGCATCGGCGGTATGATCGTGCAGTCCATCCCCTACCTGGAGACCAACTGGCTGCAGGTCTTCTTCCCCAGCCTGACCCTGATGGTCATGGTCCTCGCCTTCTCGTTCGTCGGCGATGGCCTGCGCGACGCGTTCGATCCAAAATCGGAGTGAAGAACCTGACTGGCGGGGCGCGGAGGAAAGTTGCCACGAATTACACGAATTTGCACGAATTTCAGGATCTATTCGTGTCAATTCGTGAAATTCGTGGCTGAAAATCATGGTCGAAGGGAAAAGCGATGGACCTGTTGATCGAGGCCCGCGAGCGGGCTGTTGTCGTGCTGCAGCGCTGTAGTTCCCCGATTGGCTTCAAAGCGTCTGGCTTGACGCGTGGCTATCCGCATGTTTGGGCGCGCGATAGCATCATCACCGCGCTGGGCGCGGCCTGGGCTGAGCCGACGCTTTTCCTGCCGCCCTTCCGCGCTTCGCTCGATACCCTGGGCGCCTTTCAATCACCGCTGGGCCTGATCCCCCTCAACGTGGACGTGGCCAGCCAGACCGTTTCCACCGAAAACGCCGGCGCGGTGGATGCCAATCTCTGGTTCATCCTGGGCCACTACTACCACTGGCTGCTCACCCACGATGACGCCTACCTGCGCCAGGTTTTTCCCCGCCTGCAGCGTGCGCTGCTCTGGCTGCGTTACCAGGATATGAACGAGTGCGGCCTGCTCGAAGTGCCGGAGGCCGGCGATTGGATGGATTTGCTCTCGGTCCGCTATAATGTGCTCTACGACAACGTGCTCTACTACGCCTGCCTGGCAGCCTTTGCCCGCATGAGCGCAGCTTGCGGCGATGACGCCAGCGCAGCGCTGGCCTGGGCCAACGGCGTGCGTGAGCGGCTCAACCTGCTGCTGTGGGTCAACCGCTGCTGGGAGCCGGAACTGTGGGCCGAACAACTGGCCCGGCTCAAGGCCATGCGCCTGGAATGGTACATGCTCTATCACAACGTGGGCACCATCTCCAGCCGGCCATTCTATCTGCCGTGGGTCGCGTTTCGTGAGTTTGGCGACTACTGCGATGTGCTTGGTAACACCCTGGCCATTCTAACCGGCGTGGCCGACAGCGAACGCCGTGAGGTCATCTTGCGCCATTTGTACCAGGTGGGCGCGGGCAGCCCTTATCCGAGCAAGGCCATTCACCCGGTGATTTATCCGGGCCAGGCCGAGTGGCGCGAATACTACCGCAGCCGCAACCTCAACCTGCCGCATCAGTATCACAACGGCGGCATCTGGCCCTTCGTGGGCGGATTTCATGTGGCTGCGTTGGTGCGCCAGGGTTGGCTGGACGATGCCGAGCATCTGCTGCGCGACCTGGCCGAGGCCAATCGCCGCGGCGCGTACGAACCCTGGGAGTTCAACGAATGGCTGCACGGCCAAACCGGCAACCCCATGGGCTATCCGTTCCAGGCCTGGTCGGCCGGCATGTACCTGTATGCCTACGAAGCCGTGGCGCAGCGACGCCTGCCCTTGTTCGACGATTTGATCCAAACTGACGAGGTTCGAGATGGCTCAACTGCAACTGTCACCTGATCTGACCGATGCGCTGGCGCACCGCAGCTTGGCGGTCTTTTGGGGTGGCGATCTACCGCAGACGCTGACCGGCCTGCCCAGCCGGCGTGACCTGGCGCAGCGCCTGGCGGCCCGCATCAACTACCAGGGTCGTGACGACTCCCTGGAAGCGGTGGCGCAGGCCTTCGCGGCCAGCCAGCACGGTTTCACCAACGAACTGAACCGGATCATCGCCCGTGAACTGGACGAACAGCGCCGCCAACCGCAGCCTGTTCATCGGCGGGCCGGCCAGTTGGCAGCCCATCACTACATCGTTACCGCGTACGACGGCCTGCTTGAGGACGCCCTGCGCGACCAACGCCGCCCGTACAACTACCCGATCATTGCCGGCGTCAGTGTGGGCAACCTCGACCTGCTCGATGGCAATCTGCCCACGCTGATCTGGCTGCACGGCCGCGTGCGTGAGCAGCAGAGCCTGATGGTCACGCGTGACGCGCATCTGCGCCTGGTCAACGATCCGGCCAACGCCGGTTTGCTCAACTACGTGCGCACGGTCATGCGCGTCAACACCCTGCTCTTCATCGGCTACGACCTGTCAGACCTCGATTTCGAGCTGCTCTTCACCAACGTGCTGACTTCGGCCGGGCCGCTGCTGCGCCGCGCCTTTGCCGTGCAGCCCGGCCTGGACCCCTATCAACGCCAGACCTGGCAGCAGCGCAACGTCGAACTGATTGACGCCGATCCCCTCGCCGTCCTCAGCAGCCTGCTCGGCCTGCCCCAATCTCCGGTCTCTGATCTCCGGTCTCCAACCCCCGATCCCCAATCTCCAGTCTCCGATCTCCGGTCTCCAACCCCCGA
>JAYRVL010000231.1:0-1810 GCA_041918575.1 Anaerolineae bacterium
ATCTCCGCCACGCATCGCGACCGGTCCGAGAGCATCCGCGGCGGCGCCTTCCGCCCGGACCTGTACTACCGGCTCAACGTGGTTTCCCTGGCCCTGCCGCCCCTGGCCGAGCGGCGCGAGGACATCCCCCTGCTGTGTGCGCATTTCGTCGAACAGTTGGCGGTACGCTACGCCAAGCCGGCCCGCACCTTCGCGCCGGAAGCCATGGAGCTGCTGGTGAATGCCTCCTGGCCAGGCAATGTGCGCCAACTGCTCAATGTGGTCGAACAGACCGTGGCCTTGTCCACCTCACCGGTGGTGCCGGCCTCCCTGGTGCAGCAGGCCCTGCGCGACGACAACACCATGATGGTTTCGCTCGACGAGGCGCGACGGGCTTTCGAACACGATTATCTGGTGCGCCTGCTACGCACCACCGATGGCAATGTCACGCAAGCGGCACGCATGGCGCAACGCAACCGCACCGAGTTCTACAAGCTGCTGCAACGGCACAATCTGACTCCTTCCCTCTTCAAGGCCGAGAAGGCCTGATTTACGCCTGCGCGCCCTGTCGCCTGGACACGACAAGGCAATTCATCGGCATTTCATCAGGTTAGGCATCATCGCGACCGTCCCTGTCGCCAGGGCCCGACAGTCAGGCCCGTCATGAATCCCTTCATGGCCATCCATTCCATTGCTTGTTGTCTGTTTTTAAACGGAAAAAATAAAGTGGCACATCGCTTGCATAAGGAAGCCGGAGTGAATTGTTTCTGGTGCTTTAAAAACCATGGAAATTGCCGTCCAACCCAATCCGACCCCAGCGGCCCGTCCCAGTCCGCTGATGAACATTGCAGCGATAGCGGTGATCGTCGCCAGCCTGGCGGCCGTGGGTGCCGTGACCGGAATCATTCCTTCGGCGCAGGGACGTGATGTGGTCCAGGCGGTGGCCAGGCCGGAAGCAAGCAAGCCGAAGCAAGTGCAAGTCGCTGCGGCCTGTCCGCAATGTGGCGTGATCGAATCGGTCCGCGCCGTTGAGGTGAAGGGCCAGGGCAGCGGCGTGGGTGCGGTGGCCGGCGGTGTTGCCGGCGCGGTGGTCGGCAGCCAGTTCGGTCATGGTACGGGCAGAACCGCGCTGGGCGTGCTGGGCGCCGCTGGCGGCGCCTATGCCGGCCACGAAATCGAGAAGAACATCAAGAAGTCGACCAGCTGGCGCGTCGGCGTGCGCATGGAAGACGGTTCCCTCAGAACGGTGAGCCAACCGACGCAGCCCGCGTTTGCCGTCGGCGAAAAGGTCAAGGTCATCAACGGCGCGTTGGCCGCGCGCGGTTGATCAAGGTTTACGAATGCCGGCCGCCCGTAAGACAGGATGCCTCTACCTTCGGGGATCGGTCCTGAGCCAACCGATCGCGTCCTGTCTGCGCCGGCTTCTTTTTACACGAAAGGTGACGACATGGAACGCATGATGCATGAAAGCAGGGAAACCCTGAGCGCTCTGACGATCTTCGCCTGCCTGGCCGCCGGCATCGGCGGCGCGGTCTTCTACACGCTCGGGCCCGACGGCTGGCTGGTCGGCATGGTGCGCACCCTGCTGCAGGATCCGAATATCGCGACCCTGGTCGCCTTGCTGGCGGTGATCGGCACGGTCGGTCTCGCCAAGCGGGTACTCGATCGCAACACCAATTCGGTCCTCAACAACCTCTTTGTCGGCGCGGTTGGCTTGGCCGGCTTCGTGATTCTCCTCCAGGGCGTTCGCGCCCTCTTCTAGCGGTTCGCGGAGCGACGCGCTCCGCCCGCCTTCCTTTTCGGCTCGCCTGCCAGTCCGGCGTACACGGAC
>JAYRVL010000232.1:0-2098 GCA_041918575.1 Anaerolineae bacterium
AGACAACCAGCATCAGTCCATTCAGATCATCTCGCGCATTGCGAAGCTGCGCGACGCACCGGCGCCGCCCACGCCGCCAGACCAGCCGCCCTCCCCGCCAGATCAGCCGCCCACGCCGCCGCCCGCCGAACCGCTGCCGACCGACCTGGCCGGGCTCAAGAAACGGGCGGCAGACCTGGAAGGCAAGCTGGCGCTGGCCGCGCAGCAATTGGCGCCGCTGGCCCAACTGGCCGCCCAGAAACCGCTGCTCGACACGGCCGCGAGCCAGGCCAACCAGGCGGCCGCGCTGCTGGGCGCGCTGACCGCGCTGCAAGGCCGCGTCCAGAAGGCGCAAACGCAACTGGCGCAGCGCAGCGATGCCACCCCCGCGCTGCGGCAGCGCGTCACGGACCTGCAAGCCAAACTGGCCGCGCTGCAAGGCCGCGTCACGGCAGTGGCAGGCCTGGCGCCGGCCATTAGCCAGGCGCAGAAGGACCTGCAGGCGGCGCTCGCCGGCCTGAGCAATCTGCCGACGCTGCAAAAGCAGATGGCCAGCCTGCTGGCGGCGGTCAAGGGTCTGCGCGCCGACCTGGAAAAAGGCGCGGACAGCGACACGGAGATCATCCTGCAAAACCCCGCGCCCGGCGTCGGCATCTCGCAGCATTTCGGCCAGAACCCGGCCGTTTACAAGGACTTCAAACTGGCCGGCCATGAGGGCATTGATTACGCGTGCAAGATCGGGACGCCGATCAAGGCCGCGGCCGACGGCGTGGTGTTCCGCAACGGCGCTCTCCCCGGCGATTACGGCCCAGACAAGAACCAGGGGCCTTACGGCATCCGTGTGATCGTGGAGCACACCTGGGGCAGCCAGAAGGGCTACACGGTTTATGCGCACCTGTCCAGCGATTCGGTCCAGGTTGGCGACCGCGTGCAGGCGGGCGACGTGGTGGGCAAGAGCGGCAACACCGGTTATTCGAACGGCGCGCACCTGCATTTCAGCCTGATCCTGGCGGGTAAGCGCCATGAGGGCTACGAGTCCGTGCTTGCGAAAGATACCTGGTACCATGACCCGGCGCCGTTCATGCCCGGCAGCCGCGGGGTAGATGAATGGGTCGAAGGCGACACGGGCGACATGCACGACGAGGAGATCGTCTGCCTGCCGCCGACGCGGCCGGAGGAGATGTAGACGGCGCCGTAACGTGATTCTGGCAGAGTGCGTCATGGCAGCAGACGATGGAGGAGAGGAACAAATGCTTTATTCGCTCGAACAGGTGGTGACGGGGCGCAAGGCGCCCATCTGCATCCAATCGGACGCGACGGTGCTCGACGCCCTGCACCTGATGATCGGCCATCACATCGGCCAACTGCCGGTGCTCGCTGCCGACGGCCAGGTGAGCGGCCTGATCTCACAGCAGGGCATTCTCACCACCTACTTCACGGCCAACGGCAAAGTCGCCCTGCTCGATCTGCCGGTCAGCCACTGCCTGGACCCGGTCACGACCCTGACCACGGACGACGACCTGATGACGGCCATCGAACTGCTGCGCACGCGCGGCTGCTACGCGCTGGTGATCCTGCGCGAGTCGGCGCCGGTCGCCATCCTCACCGGCAAGGACATGAGCTACTTCTTCCGTTCCCTGTTCGGGGGCCTGCTGTTCCTGGAACAGATCGAAGTGATCCTGCGCGACGCCATCACCGCTGCCTTTCCCAGTGCCGACGCGCGGCGGGCGGCCCTGGTGGCCGCGTTTGGCTCCAGCCCGGCCGACAAGAGCAAGCCGACCCGCGGCGAGCGCTATTTGACCTTTACGGACCAAATCTACCTGATTCAAGACAACGACAATTGGCCCGCCTTTGCCCCGCTGTTCGGCCCGCGCGACTTCTTCGTCTCGATGATGAATCAGACGCGGCAGGTGCGCAACCGCATCGCGCATTTCAACGGCCGCCCCGATTCTCTGCAACTGGACACCCTGCGCCGCATGGCCGCTTGGCTGGCTGGCCGTCCGCCCCTACCCGCGCCCGCGCCTGACGCTGCGCCTGACGCCGCGCCTGCGCCTGACGCTGCGCCTGCGCCTGACGCTGCGCCTGCGCCTGACGCTGCGCCCGCGCCTGACGCTGCGCC
>JAYRVL010000233.1:0-2020 GCA_041918575.1 Anaerolineae bacterium
CTGGTAGCGCCGGATAACGCCACCATCCGCGCCGACGAGCGCAACGCCAATAGGGCCATCATCCAGAGCCTCAACGCGCGCGACGACAACACCGTTTACACCAAAGCCTACATCACCGGCGGCAAGGCGGGCGAAGAGAGACTGACCTTACGCGAATGCTCCGAAGAGACACTGGTCTGGGCCTTCCAGCAGGGACTTGTCCCCGAAGTCAGCCCGGACGACTCCTTGCCGGACAGCATCGAAAACCCCGGCCTCATCGCCCAATTTGGCCTGCTGGAGACTGACCTGGACTTCCCCGACATCATCCCGGAGAACAACACGCCGCAAGCCCGGACGGCGGCGGCCGACAAGATGCTGCGCCAGGCCGTTCACGAGATGTACCGTTACAACAGCGAGCGTCGGACCATTGAAGTCACCTGTATCGCCAAGAAGCCGATCCGCGCCGGAGATCTCATTGCCCTGACCACTATTGACGAAGCGCACTTCGGCCTGAAATCTCTCCAATACAACACGCCCGGCAATTACCTCTACGTCACGTCGGCCAGCAGCACCGTTCAGGACGACGTCCTCATCTACGACCTGACGCTCTCCACGCAGAACTGGGGCTACTGGTCACATGAGGAAACCGACGCCACCTTCCTGGCCCAGCTCGTAGCCACCGTGCGCGCCATGCGGACGGCCATGAACGTCGATCCCAGCGGCACGCCGATCATTGACAACACCGGCTCCGGCGGAGTTAGCTACACGGCCGGGCACGCCATCGCCATTGTCAACAACGCCATCTCGGTCCTCCCCACCCCACTGGCTGGGAACGCCCTCAGCGCGACAGCAACCCAACTGGCGGTCAACCCAGGCGGGCTTGCCGGCAACGCGCTGCAAGCACAGACCAACAACACCAAGCTGGGCGTCAACCCCAATGCACTCGCCGGCACCCACCTCGCGGCCGAAAACACCAATACCAAACTGGGCGTCAATCTCGTTACGCTCGGCCCGGCGTTGGCCGGCGCGGGCATCGGCTACAGTAGCGGCACGCTGAACGTCAACACGGCCACTCCGCTGCAAATCACCAACGATACGCTCAACCTGAAGTTGGGGAGTAACCCGGCCCTGGTGATTGATGGGACGGGCGGGCTATCGCTGAACACGCCGCTCGACGTGAGCGCGATGACGGCCAACAGCCTGGGGGCCAGCCACTCGCATGCCGTGGTCACGGCAACCGACGGCCGCCTGGCGACCAACGCCAACACGGCCCACCGGACGATCCTGGCGGCGAACTACCAGGGCGCGCTGGGCCTGGCCCAACTTTCTACGCCTAGCATCAAATCGGCCACCGGCGAAGCGATCACCCTCACGCCGGCGACGAAGGCGCTTAACCTGTCGGGTAACCTGTTCATGACCGATGGTGCGGCCTGGATATCAGCCACGGCCGGCCCCCTCAATCTCCAGGGCATCGACGTCGCCACCGGCCAGGCCGCGGCCATGACGGTGAGCGGCAACAAAGAGGTCATCTTCAACAACTGGCAACTTGGCTGGAAGCTGCGCAGCAGCAACTACCTGGCGCAACTGTCGGGCTGGGCGATCAGCCACGGCGAGACGGGCGGCCACGGCGATTTCCGCAGCCTCTTCGCCGACGAGATGCATGTCCGGGCGTTTATCGCCGACCTGGAGCAGGCGCTGGCCGGCGGGCAGGTCATCACCAAGAGCGTCGCCATTCTCAACCGGCCCCTGACGCTGCCGGCGACGGTGAACAGCACCGTGCGCGTCTACGTTCAGGACTTCCCCGGCTGGCCAGGAACGGCCGTGTTCGACCGGCGCATCAACGACCGCGTGCGCCTCGTCTACCTGGACCGCAGCCAGGGGTTCGACTACGCTCAGGTCTGGGGCGAAGTACAGCGGGATTCCTACGTCGATCAGGGGAACGGCGAGCAGTCATGGCTCGTCAAGTTCACCTATTTGGGCAGCGGAACCTTCGCGGCTAACAAGACCATCGGCAAGGGAGCGCCCATCGTGGACTTCGGCC
>JAYRVL010000234.1:0-5619 GCA_041918575.1 Anaerolineae bacterium
CGGCGCGGTCGGCCCGGCCTCCAACAACCGGCGGCTCCCCGCTGCCGGGTCGGGCCGCCCTCTGTCAAGCATCTCCACCAGGCGCTCCAACTCGCCCTGTTCCAGGATCTCACCCTTCTTCTTCAAGTACTCCTGAATCAACTGCAAGCGCGCCTCCGCATAGCGCAGCTCGAGATGCTTGTCCTGGTCCATCTGCTGCACCTGCATGTCGGCCATGCGCCGAATCTTCTCCATCTCCTGCGTATGCACCATCTGCAAATAACTGCGGCGAAACTCCGCATCCTGCACCAACAGCGAAGCCGGATTGTTGGGGTCCATGTGTTGCACCTGCATCGCCAGCAGGCGCAGCTCATGCTCTTTGCGCCGCATCTCGGCCTCCATGCGCCGGGTTTCGCGTGCCTTTTCCGCCTCCGCCTCCAGCGCCTCCCGCTCCATCTCGCTCTGCAACTTCTTACGGCCAGCCTCCAGCGCCGCCTGCGAGATCTCAACCGCAATCTCCTCCTTGCGAATATCCTGGCTCTTCTTCCGCTCCAGTTGTTCCAGCGTGTCCTGCAGGTCGCGCTGCTTCTGCGATTCCAGATCGCGCTTGATCTGGCTCGCCACAATCTCCTCCAGCGACTTGCGCACCACTTCGGGCAGCTCGAAATCAACCGACACCTTCTCCACCCCCAACCCCAGGTGCGGGCGATCGCCCAGGGCGGTGGCCAGGGCCTCCCCGCGGGCCAGGTTGGTGTCAATGTCCTGGTAGCGCAGCAGCGTGCTGAAGAACTTCTGCAACTCCGCGCAAATCTCCTCGCACAGCCGCTGCAGCGGGTCCTGATTGATGTTGCGCACGACCTTCTCCGCGTCGAGAATATGGAAATAGATTTTGATCGTAGCAGTCAGCTCGGAAACGCGGTCGCCCAGGCGGAAACTGGCCTTCGCCTCGAACGGCCGCGCCTCCTCCAGATTGACCAGGTACCCCACCATGCGCTCATCATCGTTACGCAGTTGCATCTGCAGCCTGCCCCGATCGAGCACCGACAGCTTATCGCTGGCACGCAGAATCCGCTGCGTTACCGGCTGCTGGCCGATGCGCTTACAAATGAGCAGCATCATCCCGCTCAAATCCATCTGGCTGCGCACGAACTCGCGCAGCTCCGCCACCCCCAGCGCCTGCACGGCCTGGCTCTCCAACAGATAGTTTTCAGTTCCCATCGTCATCTGCTCCCTTGCCTTCGTACAAATTTGTGCCATTCGTGGCGAAAGAATACTTGGTCTCCATACAAAAATCGCCAGCCCTCTTTGCGGACTTCGCGTCTTAGCGGTTCAGTCCTTGCTCACCTCACGCGCCAACACAGCCGCCGCCAGCGCGGCCGCGCCCGGCTGCCGTCGCCGATCGGCCACCCAATGCTTCAAACCGGCCTGGAAAAAGCGCAGCGCGTGGCGCAGCGCCCCCTGGCCCAGCCGCCGCCCGACCTGAACGAGCAACTGCTGCAGCGCCGCGCGCGCCGGCTCGTGCCCGGCCGCATCCTCCGCCCATGCCTGCAAAATGTCGAGCACCACCCGGTACTGGCGCTGATCCCGCTGCCAGACATCACACCAAACCACGAACGCCTGCGCGACGCTGTCCTCCAGCACCTTGAAACCGTCATCGGTCAGCGCCAAACGTGTCATCTCATGATACGGCCCGCCGGCCGCGCGCTGGCGCTCGGCCTGCGCCAGATCGTTGTACACCCCCATCACCTGCGCCCAGGCCAGGGCCGCAGTCAGGCGCAGTGAATGCCCCGGCTGCTCCGGCTCGTGCAGCCAGGCAGTCAGCGCGTCGAGCACCGGCCGCAAATGCCCTTGCAGGCTGAGCACCACCAACGTGAAACTAAAAGCGGGCAGCACCAACTCCGCAGCCTGGCGATCGGCGACCAGGTGCATGGACTGGCCCAGGTATTTCATCTCGCCCAGCGCCAGGCCGATCCGCCGCTGGCCGATGATCTTCAGACCGGCCGCCGCCGTCCACTGCCGTTTCCAGCGGTCGCCGCCCGCCGCGCGGGTTCCGGCCCAGGCGCGCAGGAGCTGCAGCGCCTCCGCGCTCGCGCCCCCTTCGGCCAATACCGCATCCAGGGTGTAGCCCACAGCCGCACGCAAGAACGCCGCATCGCTGTCGCGCCAGCGTTCGAGCATCGGCTGCAGCAGGCGGCCAAAATCGAGCGCGCCGATCGCGCCAAGCGCCCGGGCCGCGGCGATGCGCACATCCAGCCCTCCCTCTTTGACCATTGTCTCCAGCAGCGGCGCCAGGCCCAGCAGCAGGGCATGATGATTCTCCTGCAGAAAGCCCAGCACGGCCGGCTGCAGATCTGCATCCTCGAAGCGCACGCGGCGCACCTGCGCCACACCTGTTTCCAGGCGCTCCTCCACCGTCACCACCTGTCCATGCACGGCCAGCAGCAGGTCAGCGTCGTTGTCGGCAAACAGGCTGGGCAGCGCCGCCGGCGCCGCGCCGGCGGTAGCGGCCGGTTGTTCCACCGCTGGCGGCGGCCGGCGGTCTTCCTGCAGCGCCCGGCCATGCGCGCTGAGCAGCTCGTACAGCCGCCAGAAATCGGTCAAGCGGGCGTCATGGAACAGACAGAGGGTGACGGCCAGCCAGCGCCGGCGGTCATCGGTCAGCCCTTTGAACAGGCTGCGCGCCTCGGCGCGCACATCGAGCGCGGTCGCGGCCAGGCGCTCAGCCAGGCGCCAGTTCGCCTCCACATCGTCCGGCCGGCACTGCTCGGCCAGGCTGCGCGCGTAGAACTGGGCGAACTTGGCAATGCGCCGCGGCAGGCGCAGGCGCTGCGCCAACCATTCCACCCGCTCGCGCAGGCCCGCAGTCAACTGCTGCCAGGTCTCATCGCCGGCCGCCCAAGTGACATGGCGCTCCAGCACCTGGAGCGGCGGCGGCGCGCCGATTTCCACCAGGGCGCCGGCCTCCTGCAGCGCCCGGCGCACATTTGCATTGGCGACCAGGGGTGAGGTCTGGCTGCACACCAGGATCAACGTGCTGTTGACCTGGGTCAGCGTGGCGCGAATGCGCGTCACCGACGGCTGCTGGCGCTCCTCGCTCAGTTCACGCGCCACCGCGTTGGCCGGCTCGCCCTGGTCATAGACCACCAGGATCGTATTGGCCGCCTGTTCCCCGTTCAACAGGCTGCGGGTAGAAACGACCAGGCGTTGGGGCAGGGCGTAGATGCGCGGCGCGGGGCCATGCCGGGCCTGTTGATCGCGCACTTGCAGGGCCAGCGCCAGCGCGGCGGTGTAACAGCCGCTGCCCGGCGCAGCCGTCAGCAGCAGCAGCCGCCGATTCAGCGCCGCGCGGGCTGCGTCCAGGCCGGGCGGCGCCACGAACACCCGCAGCGCCATCTCCTGCTCATCCGCGCCCACCTCGAACTCACCCAGGACAAGCCTGGTTTCGGCCGCCAGCGCGCCGCCGCTCAGCGCCAGGCGTTCAGTCTCATCGGCTGCGCCCGCCTCCTGCCCGCTGACGCGTATCAGGTCGGCCAGCTTTTGCGGCGCAATGTTGATCGTGATGTTGTTCACGGTCTGCGATTCGTCATACACGCGCACCACGCCCGCGTCGCCGCCCACGTGAATGCCGCCCCCTGGCGGCGCGGGCGGCGACGCGTTCAGCGCGGTCTGGCATTTGGCGCAAAAGAGGGCATCATCCGGATTTTCATACTGACAGGCAGAGCAAGATCGCATCGAGAACTCCTTTCCGAAGCGTTTTTGCGCAGACTATGGACAAAACGCCTCGCTTACATAAATGGCCGGCCACAAAAAAGAAGGATGAAAGAAAAAACCAGGGTCTTTCATCCCTGGCTTTTCCCCTGTGCGGTAATTTGGTTGTGCAGGGGACGGGGTAACTGCTCAGGCGGCCCCCTGCCCCCCAACCGTGGGGGGAAAAGCATTCGGCTCCCCCAGGATTGGGGGGCAGGGGGCACTCCGGGCGCTATCGAGACCATTCTCACTGCCTGGCTGAGCAGTTACGGGACGGGGGACAAGCGTGTGAGACGATTATGGATCAGGCCAGCGGCGCCGCGTCTGCCCCATGCCGATGGTGGTTTGCGTGCCCACGCCGCTGTAGAGGGCAAAATCGGCCAGCACATTGAGCGCCGCCAGCCAGTAGTGATCCCTGCGCACGGCCGTGTACTGGGCCATGCCTTCCGCGCCGATGTAAAGGCCACTGTTCTTGGTCTGCACCGGCCGTGTGTGCAAATCGAAGCGGCTGAGCGCAACGCTTTCTTCGGCAAACTGACGCGCCTCCGGCGCCAGCGGAATCGGGCTGTAGGCGTTCCAGCGATCCACCAGGCTGCCAAAGACCAGGTAGGGCAGCGGCACAGGCATGGTCAGCCCCTTGGACGAAAAGGCGGTGGGGCTGCCAAACTCCAACTGCACCTGATGGGGCGCCTGCTCGGCCCGGCTCACGTGATAGCCGAGCAGTTCCTCATACGTGGTATGGCCTGTCCAGGTGTGCTCGTCAGCGTCGCACACCACCTCCGTCACCCGGAAGACCTCGCCGTCCAGTTCCCAGGTTGCGGGCGGCTGTTCCATCAGCCCGGCCAGCAGCGCCCGGCTGATGCGCTCCTCCAGCCCGGTGACGCGCACCTGCACCGTTTCGCCCGCCCGGATCAGCGACTGCCCCCCGCGCGGCAGATGGCCGAGCAGCGACGAACAGGTCAGCGGCTTGGGGCCTTCGCCGGCATGCGCCACATCCCCCAGGCCCGGCGCCACCTCCTCCAACCGGCGCAGCGTCGCCGCATAATTCGCCCGCCCCAGGTGCGGCGGCAGCGCGAGGTTGCGATCCGTGGTGAGTTTGAGAATGATAGCAATGAGCATAGATGGTCCTTCTTGATGAACCAGAGCGGGCCTCACGAACACCTGAACGGTTTTCCGAAGCCTAAAGTACGACCGGCGCATCTTCCTTCGATTTAGGAGGATTCTTATCGAGGTTGATAACGAATTGACGCGCATCGTGATCAATCAAGAGCAAGCCGGGTTGCTTGTCAACTTCGATGATATCGCAATGAAGTTGGGCATACGGGCTAACCAATCCCTTCAAGAATACCGATAAGTCTGATGACTCCCCAAGTATTTCCTTCGCTTTACCGGCCGACACCTTGCGCCGTACAAGGTCAACGTTGTTACGCCTAACGATGGCAATCCATCTGCCGTAGCGCCATTCGTCCCAGATTCGTCGTATGAACTGAGCGATGAAGATGCCAACAACGACAACAATGATCTCCGTTACAAGATTGATGACGACCCCGGTGACAAGTTCAGACCATGCTGGCATAGATTCCTCCTTCAAATTCAAGTAATCTCAACTACCCACGAATTGACACGGCTTACCGAAAACATCAGGCATCGCTGCCGTGTTCGGCTCAGTTCCAAGTGCATGGTGCATTTCCGCACGAATAACCATGACACACTGTCACTTTTGTGTTATATTAGCGGTGCAAACAAACCGGGCAACCGGTTCTTCCCGTCCCGCAAAAAGTCGCCGGATGGCGGCCTGCCTGGACAAGCGCCAGGCTAGCGGGGCGGGTTTTCGTTCCACCCGTACTCCCACAGCAACATCCTCTCCCAGATCGGCCAGTACCAACTGCGATC